>CAZVUF010000027.1:0-17344 GCA_964629355.1 uncultured Pirellulales bacterium
AGACTGGAAATATTACACGCTGACCTTCCCGGTAGCTCAATATAAGCATTTGTCTTTGGATGGCATTATCGAAGAAATGACCTCCTGCGACCGGAACTTCTATTCGATATCGCGCATTGCCCGCAGGGTCTGGGGCAACTTGTGGCAGTACCGCAAACCGCTGATAACCTTGGTGGGCAATCTCACATACAGGAGCAATCTCCGGCTGCACTGCAAGGCATACGCGGACTTCACGCGTCAACAGGGCAATAGGGCGCGATTCAGGAAGGTCGCAAACTTTTCCCGATCCGTGACGATCAAGCAAAGAATTGGGAGCAGGCCTTGAAATTTTCCTATAAATAGTTTGGAAATTTTCAAGGTTTGACCCTTAACACACTGGGTAACTCTGATACATTAGCTTGGAGGCATAGGCATAACAACTTGCGTGATCTACTACTCAAAGTCTGGAAACACAAAGCGCATAGCCGAGACAATCGCTGACTATCTTCATGTTGAGGCAGTACCTATATGCATATCAAAAAAAGGCCGAAAGACCAAAGAGAAGCGACTCGAAGATCAACGTCTTATGGAAGCTGCATTAATGAAAGCAAAAGCGGTAGATTTGGTGCTCTTGGGCACGCCAACGGAATTTAGAAAACCACATCCTGTCGTGATGCGTTTTGCTGAAAGATTGGAAACTAACCGCGTTGCGATATTCTGTACTTATTATGGAATGCCAGGTGCAACAATAATAGATCTTCGAGCCAAAATGGCGCATAAGGGAATTCCAGTGCTTGCAGCTCTTGACCTTAGATTGGGAAAAGAGAAGTACCTATTTCATCAGAATGTTAGCAAGTATGTGGATGTGATTACCAATGAACATCTTGACGCAGCCCGTTCGTTTGCTGAAATGATAACTAAGAATAAGACAACTCTGGAGCCAAGGATGATGGGTGTATGTGGAATTGATTGTAGGGCATGTGATCACTACAAAGAAGGCAAATGTAATGGTGCGGAGTCAGGTTGCCAATCTGAAGCCAATTGTCGTGCATTTGAATGCTGTATTCTTAAAAAAAGTCTGACGAGATGTCTTGAATGCAATCAATACTCTACTTGCCAGTTAAGAGCATCTTCAATAGACCAGCTAACAAATCGCTGGAGCTGACCGCTGACAGTCCGTATGATTGTCTCATATCAGTTTCGTCAAACTGTGCCCTCGCGGCTGAGTTCTTCGTTATCTGAGATTTTGGATTCTTCGATCCTTCGACATCATTCGTCGCACGTCGTTCGTCGCTCGTATCTCGCCAGTTGAAGTTTCTGTCTTCCGTTCCGCCAGAGGCGGATTAAGGTGGCGCATCTGATGTTGTAATTCGAGGAAGATTTTGATATTATTTTGGAATTGGAAGGTTTGGTTGCGTAGCCAAGCGTTTGATATTGGAAATGTCAGGTTATTTTAATGGAGGTGGAGAAATGGTAACAAAAACACATTTCATTATCTTACTATTAGTAATTACCCCTTGTTTTGCTGATACAATTATCGTTGACCCCAATGTCTCAGGAGACTATACAACCATACAGGCTGCGATAGATTCCGCAGTGAATGGTCAGGTGATCGTTGTACACAAGGGGACCTACGGCGAAAACATAAACCTCAAGGGTAAGGCCATTACACTTCAAAGTACCGATCCTCTTAACCCCAATACTGTAGTTAACACCGTAATTAATGGCAGCGGAAGCGGAAGTTGCATCACCTTTAATTCCGGCGAAGGCGCAAATACCGTTATAAAAGGCTTTCTTGTAACCAACGGGTTTGCAGGTATGGGTGGCGGCATATACTGCAACCACAGCAGCCCCACGCTTATCAACTGCACGTTCGCCGATAACAACTCAGACAGCAACGGCGGCGGAATGTATTGCGATAGCAACAGCAGCCCAACGCTCACAAACTGCATGTTCAACGGTAACAACACCGCAGACGGTGACGGCGGCGGAATATATTGCGACCATGGCAGCCCCACGCTCACCAACTGCACATTCATCGATAACGAGGCAGTCGAGGCAACCAACAGTGGCGGCGGAATGTATTGCGCCTACGGCAGCCCTACGCTCAACAGTTGTATATTCACCGATAACTGGGGGACGAGAGGCGCCGGCATTTTTTGTGGTCAGGATAGCAATCCTACGCTCAACAACTGTACATTCACCAGTAACATCGCCGAGTGCGAGTGCAGCGGAGCCAGTGATTCCGGCGGCGGAATGTACTGCTATAGAGGCAGCGGTCCAACGCTCACCAATTGCACGTTCATCGATAACGAGGCACCTAATGGCGGCGGCGGTATATATTGCGAAAACGGCAGCAGTGCCAAACTGGCCGGAACTATTGTTTGCCGTAATGATACCCCTCAGATAGTTGGAAGTTTTATCGATAACGGAGGCAACATAATCGGTGCGTTTTGCCCTCCGGTTTCGCCACGAGGTGACTTGGACGGCGACAGCGATGTGGACTTTGTTGACTTCGCTATCTTCGCTGAAAACTGGCTTATTGGAGTTGCTCCATAATTTAAGATTGTTACGTTCAGATGTTTGGCTGAATCTGGGGACATCATACTAATTTCTTTTTACCGGCGGGTGGCAGGCTCAAGACCAAAGGCCTTGGTGATGGTTGAACTATCCGTCGGCGGAGCTGTAATTTTTCATTTTGGCCTCGCATGTTTATGGTTATCTTTATACACACCGGCATGGAGGCCTATTTTATGCACTCAAACCATGCATCTTGGAATAATTACGAAAGCAAACGCTTTGAAACGATGTGTCAGACAGGTGGCGAAAAAACCGCCAAAGACAAGCCAAAAAGCTATTTATTTACAATCAGAAGGCAGGTTCAATCGACAACCTGCTTGCAGCTTCCGGGTGACAGCCGCACACTATCTACAAATGTAAACTCATCGGGCGGACTTGTATAGAGCTTAGGTTCATGAATGATTGTATTTCTTTCCTTGCAGGCAACTTCCCCTTCGCATATTACCGCTCCTCTTATTCGAGCAGTCTGCTCCAGCTCTAATGTCCCTTTGATATAAACAAGACCTTGAATCTCATTGGGATAACTATCATACTTATCGTTGTCCCAAACGCCAAGGTAAGGCGCACCAGAAGGATTGTAATTTGTGTTACAAGAGGTCTCTGAAAGGTTGTAATCATCGCTGCGGCATTTTATCTTTACCTTGCCATCGACAATAAGGACGGGATAGTAAGACCTGTAACTGTGCATGAATACCGCCTCGTCTAAAGTAAGCTTCTTATCGCCCAGACGGACAATGAGCGTGCCTTGTATTCGAGAGTTTTTGATAGTCAAATCATTACTGCTGGTGTCGATGAAATATACGCCGTCGGGATTTGTTGACCCCCAAGGATTATAAGATGGTGTTAAAACCCGTTTATCAATAGTGCCTGTAAAAGGCACAACAGTCGCTTTATCGATATACTGAGAGATGACCTGTGAACCGGGCATTCGCTTTACTTCAGCAGGTACGGTCAGATGCCCCGTTATAGTGCCGCTACCAGTGACACTGACAGCCTCGGCGTCTCCATCAATTATGCCCGCATTGTTCAACAAGCCATTTGTGGAAATGGGCGCGCCGATGACTGTGATCTTCTTGCCGCTATTAATGGATATCGTGCTCGATGCGTGCAGGCAGGTATTTAATGCTTTGAGTGGTTTGATATTTGCAGTAAGCACAACCTGCAACTTGCGCTTAGCAATTCCTTTCATCCCTAAACCTGTCAATACAACCGGATCGTACTGCGAATCGGCTAAGTCGCCGTCTCTTGGGTCTATCCCTTCCAAACTGAAACACCCGTTACCTAATTGCTGATTTGATAACCAGGTGCCGTTCGGCCAGGTGCTCCGCCAGTTCTGGTCCTTAACAAAGAGCAGCCCAAGCTCGATGGCCGACTGCGCACAAAGTCGAGCCTCTGCGCAATCTTCTGCAAACCGGGCGGAACGTCTTTGAACGCGAGTAGCAAACAGCGAGCCTAAACCGATGATTGTAACAATCATTGCTGAAGCCAGCACCATTATGTAAACGCTGCCCCGTCGCTCAGGCTTGTTAAATATAACAAAAACCATAGTGACATCCTTACAAACCGTAAGCACTCTTTATTCCGGCTAAAGAAACCAATGGTATACCATCATGGCTAACTGTCACGGTTATTCTCTTGACATTGGTTTCATATAACCGGACCTGTGTCACGTCCAAAGGTTCTACCCATTCTACGGTTACACTCCGCGTCCACCCCGTTAGGCCCGGGATAATTGTCCCATTTTTGTTGACAGGCGGACTTGATGACCAGCCATGATAGTCATCCACATCATCAAAATCAGCCCTTGTGCTCGAAGACTCCCCTGTCTCGCAGCCAAAAACACTCTGGCCATCAGGGTCTTGATAACCTTGTCGGAGTATCTCAGTCATCAGCGACTCAGCCAACAACTGACCTCGACTACCCAGAGAGAACTTGTGCTGGCTAAGCCTTGATGCCCCGACAGTGCTCAAAGCAGCAACAAACATGGCAGAAACAATTATCAGGGACATGACAGCTTCCACAAGGGTAAAACCCCACATAAAACGCCGTGCTAAATATCGCTTAGTTCCTATCATTGTTTTACCTCCGGCTTGTTGATACACTTTACACCTGCGTATACGGTTGACTGTTCATCTGTCCCTGTTCTTATCTTAATCTGCACGGCCCTGACGTAATATGTATTTTTGATTGTCGGCTGACCCGAAGTAGTTACAGTGCCATAGACTGAAAACAACAAGGATTCACTGGTACGGGTCGACCATGACGTGCCCGAGTCATAAGACATTACAAGGTAGCTGTTTGGTGTGCTCACGCCACCATCCTGGCCCCATAGCAGGCCCGGATACGAGCCTAACGGCTTCAAAACCAGACAAAGTCCCTTTTGTGGAGACAGTCCCGACACATCCGAGAAAGTGAACCGCTGTCTTAAGTATGTATTTTCATTCAATGTTTCTTCCAAAAACCTCTTATCTTCCAGCACAATTCCGCTTGGCAAATTACCCCCAGTGGGCAACTGCAATTGAACCCTGCACTCGCTGACTGGCGACCAATCTACCTTTGCGAAGAACTCGACGCGTGTGACTTTCCAACTGACGGCGTCCTGCGGCAATGAAGGAAGAAAGTACTGCCCATACCACTTATAATTGCGAAGTTGATAGTCAGCGAGGTTGTGAGTAGAGTCGTAGCCAATCAGCAGAGTCTCAGCACTTTCGTTCCCCAGCATTACTTCGTTGCTAATGACTTCGAGGTCGTATGAAAGATTGAACTCTTTTACTGCGTCCAGAACTTCAACAACGGTTGCTCCGTTATACTGTCTGGTGAGCGGGTCACCCAGCGTGCCGGACCATTCATAGCGTATTGTCTCCGGCGCTCCATAGCCGTCGCGATCCGCCACGGTAAACTCTATCATGCTCGCGGAATGATTGTTGATAGATATGGTATATTGAAGCTCAGTTGCGAGCTGTTCTACTGTCTCGCTGGCGGTGATAACTGCATTGGCTGGTGTATCTACATCAGGCATCGCCCGTGTGGCAACCATCATAGACGAGCCTATTGCAAACATTATCACCGTAGTGATTGCGATGCTGACAAGCAGCTCAACAATTGTCAGACCTTTTTGTCGAGTCATAGTGTGGACCAGGTTGCCCGCCGCAGCGGGTTGTTTCTAAAATATCATTGGACCTTAGCCCTACCGGTTTCGCCATTGACCGAAACTGTTCTTTGTTCCGAACCAACGGTCAGAGTGACTGTTCCGCCACTATCGGGTAAGCCCCATCCATTGAATATAAGCTGGTTATCTCCTCCAAAGTCCGCTGTAATAAGATTGGCTTCGTATGGTCTCGCAGACAGCTTGACAACGTAGCTGCCGAAAGCGCCATCAAGCGATGTAAGATTGGGTATTTCATATTTGTTATCGCTGACGGAAAATACAATGCTGCTGGATGCGCAGGCAGCCTTTGCACTTAATTGTGCCTGGGCTATGTCGGCTACGATTCGGCGTGCGGCCAAATCTGCCCGGTAACGAGCCAGTGATGCTCCATATCTCGGTGCGGCTATCGCAGCCAGAGTCACTATGATTGCAAGTACCAGCACTATTTCAAGCAAGCTATAACCCCCTCCCTGCTTTCTTGTAAAAGCAAGAAGGGGGGAGCAATCCGACTGAGTCAAAGAAATGGTGTGGGGAGTCCACCCAACCATCTTTGACTTCAGGATACCATTTCGGTGTATTAGGCACATGGCCGCTAAACCGTCCGTTCCACCAATGGCGAATCAAAGCCTTGTATTAAGGTCACCTTGATAGCTCTAAGAGAACTCTGGTCTACCTACCTCAAAAGTACTACGTCTGCCAAAGGCGGGCCGATTAAGGAAGCTGCTTGGTTGGTGGTAGTCAATAGTCGCTGTATTTCTTACCGGCGTCGTCCAATTCAGTAGCACCTGTGTTTGCCGTAATATTGCCAGCGCTTGCATCGTATATCCAGCCCACACCGTCGCCGTCTGCCGCTGCTATACCGGTATTACCTTTCTTTGCTCCTACCGGCAGAGGCGGAATCTTGCGAATATACGGGCCAAAGTAACACGTGGTGGTTTTAGTGTCCGATACGGCACCTTTAGAGTCAGTGTATTTTGTCAACTGGTCGGCAATTTTATCCACCTCTGGATATAAACTGTGCTCGGCCCGGTAAAGGTCGATTGCGTTGCGAAGCACCGCCAAATTACCACTAAGGGCAGAATCGTCGGCGCCACGCGTACCTCGACTCATACGAGGAATACCAATCGCAGCTATGATGGCGATGATCGCAACCACAATTACCAGCTCAAGCAAGCTGAATGCACTATTCCGTCTTACTCTCTTTTTGGCCATCGTAACTCTCCTAAAATAAAATATTTTTCTTCCAAGACTATTATGGTTATCTTTAAATCGTCAACCTAACAAGCTCACTTAAACGATATACCCAAAAATCATGATAAAAACTGTCTATAATAGAATCCAATTAACTATGTGCATAGTTATCGGCCGTTTGCCAATCTAAGGACCACCCGCTTTGCGCCGGATTCAAATGTGGCAGAATCCTCATCCACTGCAACAAGTTTGAAACCTTCGAGTTCCTGACCTATAACAAGGAAATGGTCGTCAACCATAACGCAGCGTGTCTGGCCTTGTACTACCACAGCCTTCAGTTGATGGTTCCTGGCAAAGCTGGTCTCAGCACCCTGATCGGTACGTGGACGATTATCGGGACTAACTTCAGCAAGCCAGGATTCGGGAAGACAGAAAGCATCTCTTGCCCGGCTTGAGTCCAGATTTTTTTCCGACCAAAGCGCCTCTATCCCGTGGACTAATTTCACGGTCGGAGACTGTGAAGCCAAATCAGGAATAACCTCCGCTTCGGGAACACCTCCACCGGATGTCGAAGAATCTGATATCTCGGCTTGGGCCTTTGAGAGACTACTCCGGCTCAAATAAGCACGGTCCACAATCAAAGCCCCCAAAACAATAATCATAATAGCAAAAAAAACCTTCTGTCGTTTTGTCAATTCCATGCCTAAATGCTCCTAATGGTAAAACCCTGCGGGAAACAATCCTCACCTGGCTACCACTCCGCGGGGTTCTAATTGCATGGTCAAATTTTTTAGACCATTTAAATTTTATGCGCAGTATGCCAGAACAACTGAATACCGAACATACCCCCGCCATTGGCGGATTCGGGCTTTTCAGGATTGCCCTGGAGCTCAAATCTGGCGACGCTTATGTCGGCAAAGGTTCGGTGAAGCTTATCAAGGAAAGCTGCATATTGCTTATAACCACCCCTTCCGGCAATGCTGATCGGTACCAGGTCACATTTGGAACCGATAGAGATACGTCCAGTCTGTATGTCATCTACTTCGAGAGCACTATCGTTGAAAAGCGCGGTTAATTCGGCTATGCGCTGATTGATCCGCTCTGATGATTCGAGTTTGATTTCATCTTTGGCAAGCTTTTCCCGCACAACGGTCAATTGATTGTCCAACGTCCGCATCGAAGCACCGAGCCTTGAAGATTCTTCACGCTGGGCCGCTAAATTGAGGCGTTGACTGACAAGAAAGAATCGCTGCTCAATGAACGGCTTAAGCTCGGTAAAATACGCCACCAATGAGACTGCAACACAGACAAGCACTGCTGCTATGTCTATTTGAAGTAATGTTCTTTTTTTGCCGGTCCAAGGATTCACGGTATTTTCTCCCAAAAATTATATGCTGCACTCGATACTGAATGCTACAGCTTCATTTTTCATGAAAGCTTCCCGGCAGCTATTTACAAGTCTTACTGCATCAAATAACCTCATCTGTTCCAGCTTCAGGACGAACTGAGAAACAGCAGTTTGTGTTCTGCCGTAACCGCTGAGCTCCAGCTTGTACCGTCGCTCAGCTAAAATTGCCGCTGGATTCGAGGACGAGAACAGTTCCTGCAGATTGTTTGTCACGTTATTACCATTATTCAGCATAGCAAGCCGACAGTTATTGAGAACAACTTCCTCTCCCAGCTCATCACTTAACAGAATGAGCAGCTTGCTCCAATCCGGCTGGCAACTGATTGCCTTACCGGCTTCCAGTTCTGCTGTAGCTTTTGTCAGCTTCTTTTGTAACTCTTGTATCGTAGATCTGTAACCCTCAATGCGTACCGCGGTGGACTTCAATTCTTCCAGCATGGGATCATCAGCACCGCCCCAAAAGAATTGGCCGGATAGCACAAACACAACAAGGCAAATAAAGTATGTTCCGCATATCACTATCCACATGCGCAGCCTTGCCCTACGATACTTTTTGACTAGCCTATCAGCGGGTATCAAGTTGATATCGCCCATACTTATTCTCCGTCAAACATAGCAAGTCCAACAGCAACCGTCATAGCTGGATGGCTGAGCTTAGTAAGAGTCTGCGAACCACTCTGGCAGAGCAGGTCTTTGGGGGTTGCAGACATCACCTCAACATCAAGCACATTCTGAATGTATTGTGAAAGTCCGAAAATCCTGGCACCACCACCGATCAGCAATAACCGCTTTATTCCTTCACCGGGATACTGATGGCTGGCATAATCAAATGGAGTCTTAAGCTCTTCCAACATTACGTCGAAGTGCTTTATAAGGATTCTACGAACTGCTTCAATAGTCTGGCGGTCAAATTCGCCCGCCTCACTGCCCTCAACAAGGCCGACTGTGCTGACGGTTTGATCCGCAGCCTGTTCAGTAATACCGAACATTTCACTCAATCTGGCGTTTAATTTTGCCAAACAATTGCTGTTGAGGAATCTTTCGTAGATTATCGTGTCACCACATACCAGCAACAACTTTGTCGTATTCCATCCCAGATCGAGAATAGCTGTCAGCCCAGGAGGAGGAACAGCTAAAGATAGACAAGCCCTCGCTGCTGCGGCGCTGTGTAAATCCAGAGCGCAGACGTTAAATCCAGCCTCCTCAAACAGGTCAAGCAGCTCATTAGCCGCATCATGAGGGTATCCAACCGCTACGGCTTGTCCGACTCGGTGGTTCGATTTGGACTCACCCTGAAGAGGCCGCTCCCAGCAGACCAGCTCGAAAGAATCAGGCGCCACGTTGTGCATTCGCGACAACTCCATACGTGCGATCTGAGCAACCGGATCTCCGGATTCACCAAAGGCGGACTGCGGAACCTCGAATACACCGTGTAACAGCCGTTCTTCCGGAGCAGTTAATACTATGTCGTTACCACAAAAACCCTGTCGTCTCACAACAGACTTCACGTCCAGTAACTCCTGGCGGTCTATTTGCTGATCAACTTTAATTCGTGGCAGCATTGTGAGCGCAACTATCTGATGCGAAGCAATAGAACTCTTCGAGGCCCGTCGGCCAGATACAGCTAATTGAGCTACCTTTATGCTTCTGCTGCCAACATCAATACCGATAGCTGTTCTTGATTTACAAAAGCTTTTCATCACCCTCCTCCTCGTGTCATCGAAGTCAAGTCAAAAAGTGGCATAAACATGCTTATAGCGATAAGCCCAACAAGCACACCCATAACAACTAAAATCAGTGGCTCGATAATACTTGTCAGCGACCGGATTATGATTTCATTTTCGTCGTCGAGAAAACCAGCAATATTCAGCAAAAGGCGATTTATCTGCCCGCTCTGCTCGCCGCTGTGAATAGTCTCATACACGCAAGGATTGATCAGATTCGTATCGGAAAAAGCAAGGCTCAGCGGCTCTCCATTTGAGACATGCTTCTCAGCCTTTTCTATCAGCTCCGCGTAATGCACATTTCCCGCTGCTCGTTTTACCAGCCGCAAGGCTTTCAGTACCGAGACATGACCCTCCATCAGCACTCCAAGCAGACATACAACTCGAGCTGTCGTCAGGCTCCTGACAATGTTTCCGATACAAGGCAGTTTCAATATGACCGTGTCGTACAAACGCCTTCCATTTTCAGTGCGCAAATAAGTGACCAAAGCAAAGATTGTACCAGCTATGAAAAGCACTTCTGCCCACCAGAACATACGGAAAAATCCGCTTATATTGACAAGTGTTTTTGTGCTGGCGGGAAGCGGCACATCAAGCGTATCGAACAGTGCTGCGAACCTTGGCACAACGAAAATCAACAACAACGAAAAAATTGCAACGGAGAGAATCATAAGTATGATGGGGTAAACAAGCGCTCCGACAATTGAGTTTCTAACCCGCAACTGCTTTTGTTTGAGAGTAGACAAGCGGTCGAGCATTTCAACAAGATGACCGCTCGACTCACCGGTGGCTACCAGACTATAACAGATCGAATCAAAATAATCGCTGTGCGCTTCCATCGCCTCGGACAAAGAAGCCCCCTCTTCTACTCTGGCGTAAAGATCGGAAATAGTATCTCTCCATGGACCCGGCTTTGCCTGCCGTTGAAGAGCGCCCAGCGCCTCCGCAAGCTGTGTGCCCGAATGAACAAGAACGCTGAGCTGGCGGGTAAACATAGCCAAATTCTTAAGCTTTTGGCCCCCTATAAGTTTCAATCTGCGCTTTCTCTTGCCCTTTGCAGATGTGCTGGCTGATTCCGCTATTTGTGCTATATAAAGACCCTTTCGGCGAAGAGTTTCCGTGGCAGTTGCAGTATCTGTGCATTCAATAGTGCCATTTATAGCTTTACCTGCACTATCATACGCTTTATAAGCCAGCTTCATGTCGCTTACCTCTTCTCGACACTGTTTACTTCTCTACTGCCTTGGCGGTCGAACCCACTGAAGCTGAAGTATCATGGCTGTGTGTGACAGCCAGAGCCTCTTCCAAGCTTGTCTTGCCGTCAAGAGCCAGCAGTACTCCTTCCTCACGAAGCGTCAACACACCATTTTTTCGTAGCTCTTCCTGAAGCTCATATGCCGGCGACGCCCTGTGGATAAGTCTCTGTAAAACTCCAGTGACTTCCATAACCACATAAACCCCAGCCCGTCCGTGAAAACCTGAATTGTGACAGTCCTGACATCCGACACCTTTGCGAAAAACCGTGTTGGGTTTGTCCAGCAAGCCGGCGTCATGCAATACATTTTGTGTAGGGTAGTACTTCGTAACGCAGTTCGGACACACAGTTCGTGCCAGTCGCTGAGCTACAACACCATTTAATGCGCTTGATAACAGATACGGCTCAATACCCATATCCAGCAATCGAGCTACGGTTCCCGGCGCATCATTTGTGTGCAAAGTCGCCAGCACGAGGTGCCCGGTTAAGGCAGCCTGGACAGCCACACGGGCGGTCTCTTCGTCGCGTATTTCGCCTACCATTATCACGTCCGGGTCCTGTCTGAGTATGCTTCTCAAAGCTCGCGCAAAGGTCATGCCCACAGCTTCATGAACCTGGATCTGGTTAACCATATCCAGTTGATACTCGACGGGGTCTTCGACTGTTACAATGTTCAGCTCCGGACTTCTTATCAGATCAAGTGCAGAGTACAGTGTTGTTGTTTTACCGCTGCCCGTCGGACCTGTCACAAGCACAAGGCCATGCGGCTGCCCTAATATTCTTTTGAATGTAGCCAACGGCTCTTCCCTGAAACCAAGATCTTCCATGCGGGTTCTCAGATTCGTCTTATCCAGAATGCGGATCACAACTTTTTCGCCGAGCAGTGTCGGAATGCTGGAGACACGCAAATCTATCTCCCGACCTTCCGCGACGATGCGAACGCGCCCTTCCTGCGGCAGACGCTTCTCTGCTATATCCATGTCACCGATGACCTTGATACGCGAAATAATGGAGGCGTGCAGGCCGGTCGGCGGCTTCATAAGGTCTCTTAAAACTCCGTCTATGCGATAGCGAATACGAGTGCGGTTCCTGTCCGGCTCTATATGAATATCGCTGGCTCCATCCTTAATCGCCGTTAGCAGAGCCATATTCACGAGACTGGTAATAGGACTGCCCTCGACCATATTATCAAGGTCGGTTGAGGGTCCTTCGTCGACGGACTCCCTCTCCACCACTTCGATGTCTGTCTCGGCTAAAGAGGCAAGGAAGGAGTCTATATCGGTGCTGCCTGAAGAGCATTTCTTCATGAACTCAAGTATGCTTGAGCGTAGAGCCAGCACCGGACGAATCTTGCAGCCTGTCAACTGATGCAGCCTGTCTATCTTGGGCAGTGACTGTGGTTCGGCCATAGCGACTGTTAAAGTATCATGCACTTTGAACATAGGCAGCACTTTAAGCCGCTCGATTTCTTCTTCACCAATGAGCTCGAGCAAAGAAAAATCGAAGAGGCCGTGACGAAGGTCACAGTAAGGCACATCAAGCTGGCGAGCCAAAACACGAAGCATAGCGGAGGCACTGATATATCCTTGCTCCACGAGTATCTCGCCGAGCATCTTGTCGGCTGTCTTCTGCTCAACTAAAGCACGACTTAGCTGGCTTTCTGATATAACACCTTCTGCGACGAGGGTCTCGCCCAGACAAACATGCTCGACAGACTCTGTCATAGAAAGCTCCTCACAGCTGAGTTGGCATCCTCGAAGTGTTCAAATTGCGACCACAGCCCTGTCAGTTCTATAACCTGTCTGACAGTTTCATTAACACAGCAGAGCTTAAGCACCTTACCGCCATCAGCAAGCTGTTGCGTTGCATCCACCAGAGACTCGAGCCCTTTGCTTTCAACATAGGACACACCAGATGCGTCGAGAACAATCCGTCCGAGGTTGTCCTTTATCGCATCGAATAATGCTGTTTTGAATTGGTCGGCATTGGTATTGGTAAGTGGTTCTTCAGGCTTAACTACAGCCACTCCTCCACACTGTTCCGTTCGAATCTTCACTCTAAGCAACCTCCTCCGTTATCGGCAGCGTCAACGTGAAAGTGCTGCCCTTGTCAAGCTCGGATTCAACGGTGATGTCACCGCCGTGCAGCATGATTACCTGACGGGCAATTGCCAAGCCGAGTCCTGAACCTGCTATCTTTGTAACACGTTCGTCTTTAGCCCGGTAAAACTTATCAAAGATTTTCTCGACATCCTTTGGGGCTATGCCTATACCCGTATCTGTAACGGCTATGCTGATTTGAACTTTATCGACAGTGACTTTAAGAGTTACATGGCCTTTTTCCAGCGTATATTTGAGTGCATTACTTAAGAGGTTGTGCAAGGCAAGCAAGATTTTATCGCGATCGGCATGCAGGATCGGAAACTTTGGCGGCAGATCGAAGTCAAGTTTTATTTTCTTTTCTTTGGCCCGGTCTTCGTAGTCGGCCCTAAGCTGCTGCAGCAATACATCAAGATGCACGTCGTTGCGGTCCAGCGTGAATGAGCCGGCTTCCACTTCAGCCATCGACAGGATACCAGACACGGTGCGTGACAATCGCTGAGATTCTTCATTCATTACATTAAGGTACTTCACGGTGGTCGGCGAGTTGTGCTCACTTTCTTCCAGTGCACTTTCAGCGTACAGCCGGATGTTCGTCAGAGGAGTGCGTAGTTCATGGGCAGCCTTGGCGAGGAAGGTATTTCTGGCTGTCTCAGCTATTCGTTGTTGGGTAATGTCCTCAATAATGACCACGGCGACACCCAAATCCTCCCGGCGGACGGGACGGACGATGAAACGAAGCACGCTTGAGGTCACATCACCATTTTGTTCCACCTCCATAATCGTTCGTTTGTAGGTTGGACCTTCGGAAGCATCGCGTATCGCTGCAATTACTTTTTGGTCTTTAATAAATTCTGTCGCTTGTCTTTTAGCAAGCTCGTCAATATTTGTTTGGAGCAGTGAAGCTGCTGCACCGTTGGCATAGTTAACGTACATATCTTCGCCAATTACAATCAAACCATGTGGCAAGGCATCGCACGCCGCTGCAAGCTCATTGTTCACCTCAGACCTGCCATGAATGGATTCCTTGACCTGCTCAATTGCTGCACGAACTTGCTGCCCCTGGCTTTGTCCCAGCAGTTTATTCCAGGCGACAGCTTCGAGTCCGAGCTGTGGGTCAATTTCGAAAGCAGATGCGTCGGATTTGCCGTCCTTAATCTCCAGCAGAGCCTCGTGAATCGCACCAATGGCCTTGAACCTGAACCGCACATGATGATGAACCAGCAACATAACAGCGAGAGCCAAACACGCTATAGCCATCTGAGCAGTCTGAGGCTCAACGGCGGATGCCAATTGGTCTTTGATACTGGCGGCAATTTCCAAACACGCCCCGCCTTTACCGGGGACATCCAGAGGAAAGCTGAACATTATAGTTTGGCCGGTACTCTTTTCAGTATATGCACTATCAGGATTTTCCCAGGACTCCGGCAATTTGACAACATTGATGCTCTTCGGGTCGGCGTCAGCTAATACCCCACCGTCAGGTAAAACAATACGGCAGCTTCTAAGGTGATGTTCGAGACCTGCTTCGGCCACTGTTCGGCGAAGCATCGATATCTCATTTGCAGCCAGCAACGCCTCTGTCGCTCTTGCCAACACACCCCCAACAGCTTTGACATTCTGAACGCTGGCTTTTTCTTTCAGACCCTTTTGAAAAACGGTATTATGCCACAAAGATATTACCATATTAACAAGAAAGATGCCCACAACTGCAAAGATAAGCAAATTGAATACAGAACCTCCGCGTAAAAACTCTTGGCGTACAGTAAACCACTTCCCAATAATCGATTTATCAATCTTCATCTAACGCTCCAAATTAGCTCTAAAGGAGGGATAAACCTCACGCTGCCAGCCCGGATTTTATACCCTGATCTCCCGACGTTCTATCAGCACAAGGTCAGGGTTCATGTAATGTTTTTCGGCTGTCTGGAGCCTGACTTTAGCAAAATTGACAGTACGGCCGGTTTTACCCCTTTTTATAGTGTGCGTTATATACTCTACCAGCTTCCTGGTATCTCAATTTCCTGTTTGCCTGCATTGGAATATCTGATAACCTGCTTATCTCGTTGTTTCTGCTTTGTTATAGGACGTACAAATCGCATACAAAGTCAAAATGCCAATAAAGCTTATGATTTTATAAGTTTTTCTTGTAAAAGAGGCTGCCAAATTCTATTGAGAAGCCAGCACAGCAGGTCATATGCGCCGCAACGTACGCCTTTGGCGTATTCGAATTTCATCCTCTGCATGCTCTCGCAGGCGAACAGCTCTTTCGAGTTGCGGAAACAATGCCCAGACAAAGGTGTAAGCAACTTGGAGTGCTAAGGTCCGAAAATACATTTGAAAAGCGTATCAATTGGCTAATAAAAAAGGGGACTATCTTCTCAAGTGGAGAGGCGGACCGATGGCACAATATTCGCCACCTCCGGAATATAGCATCACATCCTCAAAAATAGAGGATTTTTAGCCCCATGGATGCGATTGGTTTCCTTACTTATTAAACAAGACATAAGGAAAATTTATAATTATTTATTTTTTCCAGGATGAATTTCGGAATCGAATAGTAAAATGCAGAATAAAAATATTATTGCCAACTTGCAACGAATCCATAGTTTCTCTTTATTGTTTGTTTTTGAAATCTTTGCTATGTTTGTTCTTCAAATTATTGCACAACGCACTGGTTCGGACCTCAGCGAACTCATCTCAAAAGCCATTAAAGAGCTTAGCCAAGCTATAACTCTTGAACATTTTATTTATCTGCTTGGGCTGGCTCTATTTGCCTGCTGGCTGCTTAAAACATCGCTGGGCAGATATGCCTTAGCCAATTCTGTACCCCGTCGAAACAACATGCCTTTTTATGCGCCTTTTATTCCATTATTTATATGGTTCTGGTCCGTCTCATTCGGTGGCTGGCTAATCGGCAAAATCGACCACCAATTGCCAGCTAACCATTGGCAAAGTGCTTTTTTTGACAACCTTGCCCTCGGCGTCTGTGAAATAGTAACAATTGTAGTTATGATTTTTTTGGCTAAAGCTGCTTTTGCCCGTAGATTAAAAGGTTTCGGCCTTAGTGCAAAAACAATCCCCAGAGACATCCCGGCAGCGATAGTTAACCTGTTGTCGGTATGGCCGCTCGTAGTAGCAATGATAATATTGACGCTGTCCATCGGGCGATTTTTCTGGGGACAGGATTTCCAGATACAAAAACATGAGCAGCTCAATACTATTACAGCATATCAACAACTCCCACTTCGAATCATAATTGTTGTTACGTCTGTAGTAATAGCGCCTGTGTTCGAAGAAATGCTGTTTCGTGGCCTATTGCAAACGATGCTACGCTCTTTCTTACAGCAACCTTGGCTATCAATTTTTATAAGCTCAGCTTTTTTTGCCAGCATACACCAAATGGGACACTGGCCGGCGCTTTTCATATTATCGATATGTTTAGGCTATACATACGAAAAGAGCGGCTCGTTATTTCGACCTATCTTTATCCATGCACTTTTTAATGCAATTACTATCGCAGCGACCTTTAATGCCGGTAACAGCTAAATTTTAACTTGCTTGTCTATAGAGGATTGATGAGTTGTCAAGTGCGTTCATCACACCCGGAAAGCAAAAGTTTTGTTGCCCATTTTAACAACGCAGGTTATTATCAGGCGATTCGTGCTATGTGGCTTACTACGCAGAAACTTAGGAAAAATCATCTAAAAAACAGAACCGGTGGTGGGAAAAACCAGTAAAACAAACTGAAAAATGCAAAATTTATGAAAGGAGACCAGAATGGAGAGCCGGAAAAGGCTCGCAGCGATCGTGGTAGGCATCCTGATGCTGACAGTAGGGGCCAAGAATCTTCAGGCTGTGTCAATCTACATCCTCAACGCCTCATTCGAGTCGCCGGAAACCATTTTCGTGAGTGTTAACATTGACTCCTGGCAAAAGCCAGCAAAGCCATGGTGGTAT
>CAZVUF010000028.1:0-17191 GCA_964629355.1 uncultured Pirellulales bacterium
CATGTGGTCGTAGCTGGTTCCGCCTTCTGAAATCATCAGATAATATTTGCCCTTGATTTTATACAGATGAGGTCCTTCCGCCCAGATGCCACCAGTACCATCCCATATTTTTTTCAAATCACCTTCAAGTTTGCCTGTTTCAGGATTGAGCGTCTTCTGAGCGATGTAGCCGTCACCCTGACCTTCGTGCCGTGTGTAATAAACCTTACCGTCGTCATCAAAAAACAGTGAAGGATCCATGCCACTCTGGTCAAGCCAAACCGGTTCAGACCATGGACCTGCAGGGTCTTTTGCCGTCACATAGAAATTTCCACCGCCATCAACGTTTGTTGTCACCATATAAAAAGTACCTTTGTGGTAACGAATCGTTGGTGCATAGATGCCACCCGAAGCTCTTACCTTGTCGAGGCGCAACTGACTTTTTCGTGTCAGGCAATATCCGATTTGTTTCCAGTGTACCAGGTCTTTGCTGTGAAAGATGGGGACGCCCGGAAAATACTCAAAGGAGCTGTGGACCATGTAATAATCATCACCCACACGACAAATACTGGGATCCGGATAAAATCCGGGGATGATAGGATTTTGAAATGTAGTGGATTGCTGTTGTGAGCTGCCAAACACTAAAGCCGAGGAGAAGACAAGCAGTATCAAAGATTTCATACAGAGTTACCTCTATAAACAGTCAAATCTAAAGTGAGCTAAAGCTATAGTCATAACCTTAGGCACTTTAGTTCACTTTAGTCACTTTTCACTTGCAACAGGCAGTGCCGGTAGCCAACAATAAGATAAAACATAAAACAGCGTTAATCGTTATAATCTGCAATTTCGTAATCACATTTCCTTAATCTTATTCGGCTCGTTTACGACGCTCGACCAGTTCGGTCTCAACCTGTATCATCAAATGTTTTTTCAATGGATAAAAGAACATAAGAACCATGCCGATCATAGCGAAAATAGCTGGGTAAATGCTCATAACCATACGTATGCCCAACAGCCCTCTTGGTGTTTGCTCTACATTAGGTACAAAACCATAACCTGCTAAAATCCATGCTAAAGCTGAAACGCCCAAGGCTATCCCGAGCTTTAGCGCGAACAGCGAGGCAGACATCACAAGCCCGGTAGCGCGGCGTCCCCTTTTCCATTCTGAATAATCTGCCGTATCGGTATAGATAGCCCACTGCAATACGGATACAGGCCCCACGGCAAACGAAGTAATAAGCTGAATGATAAACATGAGAATGATATCCTTGGGACCCAAAAAATAGAACAGCCCTGTAGTAATTCCCGCCAGACCCAAAAAGCCGGCATAAGCTACTGATTTGCCGATTATTTTACTAATAAGTGGTGTTAAAACGACTCCGATAATAGTCATGACAGTTCCTGCCATCAGGAATGTGGATGTCAAACCTGCATAGGAAAAATTATAATCTTTTCCGAACAATGTCATCTGTTGATCTTGTACAAAATACTTGAAGTAGTACACGATGCTGCCGCCGCGCATACAAATGTAAATAAGTTGAAAGACCGTTGCACTACCGATCAATAACCATGGAATATTTGAAATCAAATCGGCGAAATCCTGTTTGAATGGTGTTTTTTGTCCCTTTGGAGGTTGGACGCGCTCTTTGGTCGAAGCGAAAGTAATAAAAAACAGAACTACCGCTAACACAGAAAGAATGCCCATGGCCCATTGCCAGCCCCGCGCTTCATTGTTTTCTCCGAATATATCGACCAGCCTCAGGACAGAGAATTGGACGATGAGCTGTCCTACAAAAGCAGCCACGAATCGGAAAGAGGATACTACGGTACGTTCATTGGAATTAGATGTCATGACACCCATTATTGCAGAATATGGTACATTAATAGCCGTATAGGCCATCATTAGCAATGTATAACTAATGTAAGCGTATATTAGCTTACCGGCGGAGCTTAATTCAGGTGTGGTAAAGGTTAATACTCCAAGTACTCCCATTGGTATGGCAAACCAAAACAAATAAGGCCGAAACTTTCCCCATCGAGTGTTCGTTCGATCTGCAATTATACCCATTATCGGGTCGTTAACAGCATCCCAGATTTTGGTAACCAAAAACATGGTTCCCACGGCTTTGGCCGTAATGCCAAACACATCCGTATAAAACATAGTGATAAATAAAATGAAGGTTTGAAAAAATATGTTTGATGCTGTATCACCCACACTATAACCGACTTTCTCCACGACGGAGATTCTTTGTGCTTCGGATTGCATAGATCGCTCCTTTAACCTAATCCAAATTCATTCTTAAAATAGGAAAATCGGCCTCACTATACTGGAGATTAGATATAAATTCAACAATTTTGGTGAAATTCCCTTACTACATTAATATCTGCATTTATTGGTTGATGGTAGGCGTAGTACCTTGCTGCTTGAGTAAAAACTGAGGATACAATAAGAAAAATCGACAAAATATGACAGTAGTATTTTAATATATAATCAACTCGTCATCCGGCATTTTGCAAAGCAAAATTATGGTTGACCGATTTTCGCTAAAGTTGAATGGCTTCAGCCCAGAATAATACCGTCATAATTACAACAGCCGGTAGTGCCGCGGTTAGTAAAAAAACGATTTTTTGTATATTTCACTGTCTTTTTCTAAAAAGATGCTTTTGTGCAGCCAGCTTTGGTGCCGGCCAATGTATGAAATTAGGATGGCAATTTTACTAATATTCCGTCAATTCGACATAGGTTCGAAAATCATGGTAATCCATTATATTGACTAAACAAATCATTTTTTTTCTTGACTTGTTTGTGTAAATTTATTAACTCTTGATTAATTGTTGTGGCGACTGAGCGAGCATAAGCCAGAATCTATGGAATTTTGCTCCGGTTGTCCACATAACGATGGATGATGGGTGTTGATTAGGGAGCACATCTCGTGGTATCGGAGGAGTGGAAGAGCCAAGCCGAATTGCTACAAGAGTTACATGCTTTACGCAAACGTGTAGCAGAATTTGAGCAAGCATCACATGGTGGTCTTGTGCACAAGGGCGATCTAATTAACGAAAGCCAATCTGTGCATGCCGAGCCGCGTATGGCCAAACCGCTTACAAGAACTGAGAAGAAGATCCTGCATCTTATCCTAAATGGGAAGAGCAACAAGGAGATAGCCAGTTTTCTGCACCGCTCAGTAAGGACGATTGAAGTGCACCGCAGCCATATAATGCACAAGTTCGATGCTGATAACTTGATCGATCTTTTCAAACGGGCCGCTGCGATGGGACTGGTTGAACTGCCGGAAAGTTCATATCACGATAGTGCGAAGCGAAAATAAGCTGCTTGTTCAATGCGAATTTCTGTCAGCATAGTCTGTTGCACTTCTTGGATTTAAGTGTTTATATTTTGCCTTTTCGATGACAATCTTGCAGACTGAAAAGCCATATTTTCTTGGTCTTTTGTTTGCTTTACAACCATTCTTTTTTTAAGCAGTTACAGCTATACACAAAGAATAATTCACAGTAAAGTTGTGAAATCATTTGAGCCGAAGTTTTTCTTTTCTCCGGTTTTTTCCCCCCTTTTATCTGCAATACGTAGTGTTTATTGATGAATAACAGTGATTCAACCTCTGCATAAGGTACTTTAAACGAAAATACGTAGTCCCCACAATTTTTTGCACAAGATTTAAAATCCCATAATTCCAAATCGAAGGCTTTATGACAAGTTTACGTTATTCTCCTGCAGCTATCGGCGAGGTTATGGGTATGTTCATTAAGAGTTACTCGCTGTCCTGTAGGCTCAAATGTGAGAAGGAATCAGAAATTGTTGCATTGGTTCTAACCGACACAGAACAGATTAGTGAGGGTGAATAAAATGGCAAATAAAAAATTACTGTTGTTCATGTTGTTCTTTATGTTGATGGCATTAATTAATGAGAGCTCCGCCAGAACGGCACAAATCACGAATTCGGTCGACGAGGCTATTGCAATAATCAATAGTGCTATTGATGAGGCTATCGCGTTGGTTAGAGAGGCAATAGATAGTGATCCTGCTCAGACTGGTGAAGCAATCAATGATGCTTGTTCTCTAATAAGGAATGCGGTTGATAAAGCTACTGCTTTGATTCAAGGAGCAGTCATTGAAGAGGTTACTTTGATCGAAGAGGAGATTGAGGAGGATATTACTTCTACGGAAGAAGGAATTCATAGAGATATCCAAGACACAATTGAAACAATAGCCAGCAGATTGGCTGAAAACAAGACTTTTGGACCAAATGAAATCAATTTCGCCGGCTCAATCGTTGCTGGTATGGTCAGCGCATATGAATTGATAGGAGATAATGCTTACAGAATTTCTGCCGAATTGGCTGGGGAAAATATCCTTTCTGCCGCATCGGGAAATTTTAAGGGTGATGAGGTTTTTGCCATAGCTCGCTTGAGTCAAATATGTGGTACTCAGTGTGATAACCTCTGGTGGGCGGCATTATGCGATTTTTATCGAAATGTACAGAATGACGATGGTGGCACCGAAGGTTATATTTCTCAGCTCGCATCTGCCGGCCCATCTACAGCGGTATTCAACCTCGCATACTATGTCATTACGGCCTACTATGTAGGTGCTGAGGATAAGGAAATCTGGAGGAGGGAGTTGATTAATTACCTAATCCAGATTGATGATGACATCTCTGATTCTCCGGTCATGGTACTGGGTATAGCTACATGGGCTCTGACGCTCACGGGGGAATTAGACGATACTCTCCTTGATCCCGACCGAACAGGGTCTCCTTGCTGGCATAAAAAGAAGCTAAAAGACTTACCAGCGATTCTTTTGAGTCACCAGGTACCAGCCGGTGCTCTTTATACAGGTAGTTTTTTTCGGCGGTTTGACCATAGTGGTGATATTACAAGCTATCTCTCAAGCGGTGATACAGAAGATACAATATTTGCCATACTTGGACTTATTGGGGCTTATCAAGACAATCCTGATTCGGAAATAGAAGCAGCAATTATTGCAGCAAAGCAGGCAATTGTTGAAATCATAGGTCCCGACGGGAATCTATGCAATCATCAATTGGAGTGCCAGTGTTTAGATAATTATCGGTTGCTTGCAGCAGAAATACTTCAAGTTTTTAGAGAGCTTTGCAGTGCCGAAAATTTAGTCCAATGATAACATGTAACTTTTGTCATCATTGTATTGTCCGGCATTGCTGGTAAATAAAATTGTAGAGTTTAGTTAATATAAGAATATCCAAAAACAGGAGGAATGATGATGAAGTTTATTTAATGGGTTTAGCTGATAACGTGAGTGTAAGTTTAAGGAAAAACTAAATTTATATTATGGAGGATGGCCATGAGACGTTTAAGAAGAACAATTGTGAAAGTATTAATACCTGTATTATTGATTTTTACAGGTGCTCGGTATGTGTATGGAGATGCAGGTGGTACCGCGGTAAATACTAATGATATATTAAATTCCAATCAGACTCAGAATCAAAATACCTATGGTCCCGGTTATTCTAATGCAGTAACTGGCGATTCTATTTCTGTCGGCGTGGGCGGTAGTGCTTCTGCCGAAGGTGGTGATGCCGATGCTTTTTCCTACAGTGGCGGGTCTAGTTCAGGTTCTATTGCTAATATTAGTACTACATCAATTTCAAAACCTGTATATAAGGTGCCGCCACTTTCAATAGTTCCGCCTTATTTGCCATATTGGACGCATGGCGGATGGGGAACTGTAAAGGCATACTTTCCCAATGGGCCAAGCAGTTATGATTTGGTTTATGAGAGGACGTTTAATCCTGATGATCCTGAAGACATGAAGGAGCTCAGAGGTGTTTTGAGGGCTTTACCTTATAGCAGTCCGCTAAATTTGCTTGGAGGCGTTTTCAATGGTGTACGTGTTGCGTTTGGTGGACCTGATTATTTCCATCGTGGCAGGGGATTCGAGATAGCGAATGCTCTGATTCGTGAACGTAGACCTGATGAAAAACCGCTTTTAGTTTTTATTGATTCCAATATAAACAGAGAGCTTCTTCACGGTGCAGGTTACGCTTATGTCGGAAGAGTAAGTTTGGAAGGTGATGTTGATCGCAACTGGGATCAGGTGTATGGTGCTGCTGTAGCAGAAGCCTTACCTTGGGATGTGGATATTCTGCTTATCTCTGGCGGCATGAAGGGTGTCACTGTTGGTTCCAATCTATCGTTCCCTGGGGCAACCGGTGCCTACAGCCACACCAGTTATTCCCTTTCTTTTCTTGGAGCTATGTCGAGTGGAGTCACAGAAGGTAAGGGAAAAGCTATGGTCAGCGCCGAAGGTTATAGATATTGGCCGGAGGCTTTAACTAAAAGAAGAATCCCTAAGGCCTTTTATGACAGAATTCATGCAGGACCTGTAGCAAAAGAAGAAGCGGTAACAATGCAACAGATGCAACAGGCGCAACAGGTCCAGCCCGCAGCGGCAGGCCAGAAGCAACTAGGAGTGAAAGTAAGTCGAGAGCTGTTTGACCTTGCAGGGTTCGATGAAGGCCAACGCGTGCAAAACCTGATAATACAGTAAATTGTACAGGTTAATGAGATTTAGGAGGAGTTTAACATTAGACTTTACGGGGGAGAAGAAAGGAGGTGGAAATGCGGCAAAAATAAAAGGTTTTTGTATCGCGTAACAAAGGGGTTTTTAGTGTTTATGATTGCTAATGCGTGATTAGCAATCGAAAAGGAATGTGAAAATTACAATAAAGAAAAGGAGTTCTAAAGATGTTTAAAGCAACCATATTTTGTTCAGCAGTGGTGATGTTATTGTCCGGCGCCGCGCTTGCGAGTACTATTGAATGTCCTCCGGGCTTTAAGTTGCAGCTTCAGGATTTTGATATTGGAGCGCTGAACAGCGTGACTCTCGTTGGCTCGGTTGGTTCAGCAACATCTTCCAATACTGCTATGATTATCCACAATCAGAGTGACTGTAAGCTTTGTAGTTTAGGCAACCAAGACGAATTGGTCATATTCGACCAGCATGGCCAGATCTGTGCTACATGCGGTGGCTCTTGGAATGTCTTGCAAGACGCCTTGGTCGGAGGCGGTCAGATGCAGCTTATTGGCGATGGCGCTGGATCCAAGATACAAATGCAAAGTCTTGGAGTCGGTTTAGTACAAGCAGTTAATAAAATAGATGGCAGCGGCCTCGCTACTGGTGTGCATGAACTGGCTGTAATTCAGAACCAAACGGCGAATAATAGCGCTGGCACAATGAGCGGAAGTAATGTAGTGCTCGCTGGTCAAATTGCAACCGTCACGGGCGGACCTTGTACAACCGGGCAGGTTACCAGTGGTCTGAATGTTGGCACAACTCAGACACAAATGGATCTATAACAGTGAACGGCTAATCGATCGAAGTGACGAAGAGGCTTTGTTCACGGTCGTTTAGTCTCGAGTGGGCCCTAAAGCAGCACATTCGTCGGTAAAAAAGGCGAAGCCTTTAGGGCTCTCTCATACTTGATGTCTGTTTTGCTGTCATAGTTCACATAATTCCTGATATTCGTTTTCTTCTATTTGCTAATGCTCCTTGTGTGGATTACGTAGAACCATCCAGTAAGCCAGATCAAGTAAGAGACTTATAAAAGAAAGGACTAAAAATATGTACAAAGTATTAGGTGTTTCTTTGATATTAATTTTTCTGCCGGTCTGTGCGTCCTTTGGTGATCCAAGCCAAGAGCAGGGCTTTCTATTTGATGCGGGTAACAGTGTAATATTAACAGGAGGCCCGCTGGGTCTGGCCCACAATACAAATCTGGCGATAGTGGGTCAGAAGCAGAGCATGGACGATCCCTATCACTTGACTACAGCTATACAGTTTGAGAAGGGTATGCTGTTACAGGGAGCGTTCGCAGGAGGTATGGACGGTATCTTTGGCGTTGGTCAAGCAGCAAACGTATTTGGTGGACAATTACAGGCTCTTAATGGTAGCCTTGGTATTCAAGACCAGCTTCTCAATGCTCAATTTGGTCAAGAAGTGTTAAGGATTGATGGCATCGGGGCCGCCTTGGGCGTCCAAGGTGGCATATTTGTCCAGGGACAGGTACTTGTCTCTCCTTATGGGGCCAGTACCAATGTCAATTATTTTGGTTTAGGCCAGACCGACAGTGTTGCAGGTGCTCCGTGATTACAGCAGCATAGCATCAACACCAGTGCGGACCGGGCTAAGGTAGATTGACCCGCCGATGGCGGGATAGGAGATGTTGACAAGAAGCAAGACCTTATGGACTTTCCACAAGGTCTTGTTTTTTTTAGCTTATTGTGAGCTTTATATCTAATGCTACAGCGCAAGGCACTATCGAGCATTTCTTTATAGATGGCGGATACCTGAACAATCTCATTCCAACCCAACCAACAAATCAGCCGGACCATCATATAATCAAGACAATGAACGAAAAATCAATCCTTCAAATAGACTGAGGGCGAGAGGCCAGAAGAAAAAACCGTCTCCTGTAGAGTTGACTGACTTGCCACCAGAAGATAAAATCAAGCTATGCAAAGAGGAATCGCTACATTTACTTTAGATACAGGCAGGTGTCCGAAGTGGTTGTTTGCAAGAATGGTCAAACTTGGCAGGGAAATAACCAGAGTACTGGTTGCTGTGTTTGGGCCAGATGAATTTATCCGCAGAATCGCTGATCCGGTTTGGTTTCAGTCATTGGGAACTGTTCTGGCATTCGACTGGAATGCCTCCGGCCTTACAACAATATTGACCGCTGCATTAAAAGAAGCGATACGAGGCCAGGAGGAGAATCTGGGTATCTTCATTTGTGGCGGTAAAGGTAAAACCTCACGCAAAACACCTGAAGAAATCACGATCTGGGCAGATAGACTCAGCTTGCCAGACCTATTTGCAAACAATCTCGTTTATAATTCAAAAATGAGTGCTAAAGTTGATAACTCCCTTATTCAGGATGGCTATCAAATTTATCACCATAGTTTATTCTTTTCCCGAAACGGCAGTTGGGCGGTGGTACAGCAGGGGATGAATGAAGTCAATGTTTCAGCTCGTCGATATCATTGGTTTTCAGAAAACGTCGATGACCTTGTTTGTGAGCCTCATACAGGAATCGTAACCGCTGCAAAACGGAAGCCGTCATTAAATCTTACTGCCCGTGAAAGTGAAGGCACACGAAAGCTAAGTGTGGAATTTGTTTCATCGGGATATCACTCATTGATGAAAGATATCGAAATTTTACGTAAACATTCATCTAAACTGAGCAAGATGATAAGTATGAAGTTAAAAGGTGAGCAGCTAACCTTTTTAAAATTGGAAGACACTGAATTTAAATACCATCCGGTGGTTCATGAGGATTTTTCGCAGAGTCGGTATTTGGAAAAAATTCTAAAGAAACTCTGTGATGTTCATCCGACCAATTATGAGAAACTGTTAGCTACTGAAGGAGTGGGGCCTAAAACGGTTAGAGCGTTGGCTTTAGTTGCAGAAGTGATTTATGGAGCTGCGCCTTCGTATAAAGACCCTGCTCGATATTCATTTGCTCATGGAGGCAAAGACGGAACGCCATTTGCGGTGGATCGGGATACGTATGATAAAACTATAGCTACGCTCGTTAAGGCTGTCCGGCACAGCCGAATCGATGCTTACGAAAAAGATAGAGCTATTAACAGATTGGTCTCTTCCAAGACAATCGCACAATTTATTTAGCCATCGCACCTATGGCTATTGTGGTAGATAAGGTGTTCATTGCACATCTTACTTTTCTAAAATTGCCTCGATTTCATCCATTGTTCGATTCATTACCGCCATTGTCTTGTTGAATGGCTCTGGGCTGGTCATATCAACACCTGCTTTTTTCAAAAGGTTAATTGGGTAATCGGAACCGCCGGCGGACAAAAATTCAATGTATTTTTCAACAGCACCTTGTTCCTTGTTTAATAGCTTCTCTATTAAAGCTGTGGATGCGGTAAAGGATGTAGCGTACTGATACACATAAAAATCATAATAGAAGTGTGGAATGTAGGACCATTCAACTGAGTACAAATCATCGATTTGACAAATACCTTTTTCGTGTCCATAATATTTTTTAAGGATGTCACCGTACATTTGGCTGAGCACATCTCCTGTTAGCGGCTCTCCTTTTTCAGCCTTTTCGTGGATACGCAGCTCAAATTCTGCAAATTGAGTTTGTCTGAAGACAGTTCCTTTGATTCCGTCGAGATAATTCATTAATAATGACAGCCGTGTATCTTTATCCTTGATTTCTTCCAGCATTTTGTGAATCAACAGGGCTTCGTTAAAAGTGGAAGCGACCTCAGCGACGAAAGTTGAATAATCCGCCGTTGGATATGGCTGATTTTTATTGGAGTAATAACTTTGCATGGTATGGCCTAACTCGTGAGCTAAAGTGCTTACATCATCGTATTGATCATTAAAATTCAAAAGGATATAAGGATGAACATCGTATGCGCTGCCGTTGGAATATGCGCCCATGCGCTTACCAGGAGTCGGATAAACATCTACCCACCTATTTTCAAAGGCTTTTTTCACAATCAGGCTATAATCCTCACCTAAAGGTTTTACTGCATCGAGCACAAGCTTTTTGGCTTCTTCAAATGTATATTTTAGTTCAATATCCTTAACAACCGGAGCATATACATCAGAATACTTTAATGTATCAACGCCCAGCATCCGTTTTTTCAAGTTCAGATAGCGGTGGAATGAATCAAGATTATTATTAACGTTCTCAATAAGAGACGAATATACCTCGCTTGGAATATTGTCTTTGTCTAATGAACATTCAAGTGATGATTTGTAACCTCGTGTGTGGACATAAAATATATCCTTGTTGATGTTTGCATAAAGCTGTGTGCCGAAAGTTTGCTTAAATTTGTCGAATGTACTCCAGAATGTCTGAAAGACGGATTCTCTATCTTTGCGATTGGGTAATGCTCGATAGCGCGCATAACCGGCCTGGTTTAATTTTGCCTTAGTGCCGTCACTTAATTCTATCTCAGGGAAAGGCAGCTCAGCATTACTGAAGATAAAAAATATTGAATAGGGGGCTTCTGCTAACAAGCCAGCTTCAGCTAAAATTTTTTCTTCTTTTTCCAACAGCTTGTGAGCCTTTCTGCGTTGTATATCATATAAGTACATCTTATAGATTTTTAGGCCGGGTTCTTTTGTGAGGAACTCGTCGATTTTTTGTTTGTCCATGCTGGCGATTTCCGGCTCAATAAATGATGCTTTGGAACTGTAGTCAGTAATAAGCTGTTGTAGCTCCTGCTTCATTGCCAGATATTTTGAATCACGAGTGTCTATGTCCGATTTCATGTTCGCATAGCTTTGCAGGCGATTAAATTCTTTAGAGATTTCACTGTTAAACTCTAAACAAGCCAATAGTTCAGATGCAAAATTTGCTAATTTACCTTTGTATTTGATAATGTTATCGAATTGAGCTGCCCAGTCTTTCTTGGCTTGTTCCCATATCTGATCCGAGGCATAAAGGTCCTCCAGCTTCCATGTGTATTTGGGAGCGATTTCCGCTCTCTCGCGAAACTGAGAAAAAACTTGAGTTTGGAAGAATATGAAAAGTGCAATTAGTACAATGAAAATGTTAAAAAACCTGTTCATAAAACCTCCTATATGTACAAATTTGTTCATAGTTGTTAATGTCATAAGCATATCGTCGTGGATAGATCGTTGCTTATACGATGATATTGTGCAGGTAGTTTAGGTTTTTAAGCAGCAAAAAGCAAAAAAAACGTAATTATTTTTCAGTTTCAGCAAAAATTTATGACTGTGATTTTATCTAATTATCGGGTTTAAACAGGGCAAACTGCTCGGTATTAACAAAAGATATTGAATATCGTAAGGTGGAGTTTGAGAGGAGTGGAAAAACAGGTGGGAAGTTATTGAATTAATTGTAGATTTCCTATTGTTAAAACGCTGATTTGGCAGATTTAATGATACCAAAAAATATTCAAGATTAGAAATGAGATGTGCCGATTCATTATAGTAGAGAACAGAAGCGTGGCTCTGTGAAATGGCCAAACAGGTCAGATTGGTTTGAAACTTGCGTTGTCTATCGTTGAGTTTCGCACACAAGTCAGATCGTAATGCAGGTAATGCTCGTGGATGGCTAAGGAGCATAAAGGAAAGAGCCACTAAAAATTTAGCTTGCCCCTGTGAAGCACGAGGCGAGTATTTCAAACACGACAAAAAGGTAGGTACTGGAATAAGCTCGCCGTGTTAAATGCAGGGGCTTTTTTTTCAGCAAAATATCACGTCGATGTTACCGGAGCACTATTTTTTCAAATACCTCGGAAGATTTACATTCTGGTCGAGAGGAATTACATAATATAAATGTCCGTTAAATTCTTTTTGTTTCCATTCCTTTGGTATAAACCTGTGTTGACGGAATGATTCCGGCGTTTTGAGTATGAAGTCATCTATCAGCGGCTGTTGATCAGGAATGATTATTGTTGCTTTTTCAAGACGTTTTTCGAGCGTTTCGATTCGTTCTCGAAGTTCAAGCACCTCTTTTTTTAACTTGGCAATATCGGCTGATATGTCCTTAGAATCGGCTGGAGCGGCGCCGGAAGAAAACACCATAATTAACAAAACACAAAAGATACCGAAAATTGTAACTATCTTCTTCATAGTTCTTCCTCTCTCTATTACAATTCTCTCTCTTCGTTTTCTGTGGGTGGCTCCTCTGTCTGTTTCATAAGCTGTTTGGCTTTTGAGACCAAATCAACCAATTCAATTACATTGGGGTTGTCTTTGAATTCCGCGTTAAGTTGTTGAGCATGTTCGAGAACTCTATCGAGGGACGCGCCTTTAGCCCAGTAGCTTTTGCGTAAAATCTCGGCAAATTCAGTAACAGTTGCTGCAAGTCTAAACTCTTTAGTCGAATCCTCAAAACTTTTGTTAAGGTCGTCTGTAGTAATAGAACTTTTAAATTCAGTCACCGTCATGGCTTCAGCATCTTTGTAGCGCACGTATGTTATAGCTACGGTACCTTTCTTATCCGGCCACAGCTTCAGTTCATAAAGAGCTGTTACAGAGTGTCCCGCACCAATTTCGCCGCCGTCGTATTTGTCATCTCGGAATTTTTCATCGGGAACATCACGGTTTTCGTAACCTATCAATCGGTAGCTACGTACAACTTCCGGATTGAAATCCACCTGTACTTTGACGTCCCTGGCGACTACCTGTAGTGTGCCGGTTAAATTTTCTTCAAATATACGTTTTGCTTCTGTGATAGTATCGACATACGCGTAATGACCATTGCCTTTGTCACCAAGTCTTTCCAACAGCACATCGTTATAGTTGCCCATTCCAAAGCCGATTGCTGACAGAGTGATTCCTTTATTTGCTTTTTCCTTTATGAGTTTCAGAATCTCATCGGCTCCGGTTTGGCCAACATTTGCAACGCCGTCTGAGCAGAGTATAACGCGATTTATATAGCCTTGCCTGTAAGCTTTCTCAGCCATTTCATAACCGATGCGGATACCTTCCTCCGCGTATGTTGAGCCGCCCGCTTGAAGCATTTCTATCTCGGTTAAAATATTGTCCTTTTCATTAAGTCCCTTATAATCCATAAGTTTTTTGCCTCGGCTGCCATAAACAGCGATTCCTATCTGGTCTTGTTCTCTCAGTTTTTCTATCAATAATCGCAAGGCTCTTTTTACCAAGCCGAGACGGTTTTCTCGATTCATCGAGCCGGAAACATCGATCACGAACGTTAGGATGGCGGGCTTGCGGTTCTCTTCATTGACCTGCTTTGCTTTCAGGCCAAGCCGAAGCAGATAGCTATTCTTGCGTCCGGTTCCGAATTCCCACGGCGCAGCTTCAGCGAAAACCGCGAATGCGTCTTTCTGTGGAGCAGGGTAGTTATATTTGAAATAATTGACGAATTCTTCGACCCTGACTGCCTTTTCAGGCGGTAGGAATCCATCCTGCAGATACTTGCGGACGATGGTGTAGCTGCCCGTATCGACATCCGTTGCGAATGTGGACAAATGATCGTCCTCTGTATCTATAAACGGATTGACGCCGTAGTTCTGAAAGAATACTCCATCGTAAGGCTCGGCGTTTGGCGGCGTAGTTCCGCCATGCGCCATAGGATAACCATGCTGACTCGGTTCACCTTTTGGAAAACTCGTGGGTGTACTACCGATAAAAGCTGGAGTACGTGCTTTTCTGAGACTCGATGAATCTAATGATCTTAGACGGCCCATGTCTTTTTTAAGACTCCCTGCCTTTCCTTCCCAGTCGTATGTAATAATATCGCTGCCGTATTTCTGGTCCGTTATAGCTTGGCTTTTACTTTCCGGCTGTTTAATAACAACTTGGGAGTCCTGTGGTTTAACAGATGAGGTAGTTAGCTGGGAAATTATATCCGTCTTATTCTTTGACTGCGGGACTTGTGGTATATTCATGGGTTTAGCTGCTGCCAGCTTGCTGCCCGATTCGTCGGTGTTATACATGATTTTAACCGGTTCCAGTTTTACCACCTCTTTACCTTCCGGAACAATGACTGGTTTTGGAGATTGTGCCAGGTGCTGCATTGCTTCGTCCTTCCCGGACTGTGTAGATGTAAAAAAGAAGATAATAAATCCAATTCCGCAGACTACCAGTATCACAGCCGCGCAGGACAAAACTCTTATCCAGAGTTTGCCCTTTAGATTGTGTTCTCGGTTTGTGCCTGCCTGCTCAAGTTTGGTAATAGCGTTATCTATCAGCGAGTCTGTAAAGGTTTTGCTCGGTTTATTTGAATCTCCGGTTAGTTTCACTAATCGTGAAATATTTTGTTCCAGATTGTTTTCTTTAAACTTCATAGTACTTACTCCTGTTCGTGCGTTGGTGCTATACGCTCCAGTTCTTGGCGAAGGGAAATCCTTGCTCTGTATAATAAGTTGTGAATGGCTTTTTCAGTGACACCCATCTGTTGGGCTATTTTGTCTGCCGACAGACCATCGATGTATTTAGCTCTCAGTACTGACTGTTCTTTACTTTCAAGATTGTTCAAAGCTGCTCTTACAACCGCAACTGTCTCTTTCTGCTCGAGCACTTCATCAGGTAATGGCTCGTTGTTAATCGTCTCAAGGTAGCGGCTGATATCACCGTTGACACTACCACGGCTTGCCCGCTTTCTTATTTCAAGGCGAATATTATTTCTTGCTATGCCGAAAATCCATTCTTCAGTAGTGCCTTTCGAGGGGTCGAAACTCGCTCGCCCTCTCACAGCATCGAAAACTGTTTTCTGAACAAGCTCTTCTGCGAGTGAAGGATTTGGCCAATGCTTCATAAACATACAATATAATTTTGTTATTTCATGACTTAGAAACTCCCGCCACGCATTAGTATCCCCATGCGAGATGCCCAGCCAATTTTGTTCGTTTTGTACTTCGGCCACTTTCTTAATAATCCCTCACTGGTACCAGTTCTTATAAGTATTATGCGCGAGAAGCACAAATTACTCGCAAAATTTTTTATTTTGATGTCTGGTATAAATGAAAAAAAAGATGGAAGTGCAATTTTTAATGCAGAAATGTGAAAGACAACACAAAAACTAATGAGACAAAAGCCTCTGTTTTTATGAGTTTTATTCTTTTAATAATCTCTCATGGGTCTGAGCCAATCCGGCCAGTCGCTCGATTGGACGCCACCGGCTGCTGTCCAGGACCCTCTTGTGTTAAATGATTTATGCCATTTTAAGGTCCAAAGCTCTTTAAGACCGACTTTCCGTACCGTAAAATCCAGGAATAAGCAGCCTACAAATCCATCATGCCGATCAATGCAGCAACGTGCCATATGATTGGTACTATTGGTGTACCAACTCGCGAACGGGTCTTCAGCAGGCCCTTGGGCCTCTAATGGCCAAAGATCAAAACGCAAGGCATCAACAAACAGCGGCACATTTGCTGCACCGTGTACATTTGGTGTCCTCCAGCCATCTTTTGCAGGTACCCCGCCTTCAAATGTACCGGTGACTGGTATAGTAAGGACATAGCCATTAATACCGTAGCTTCCGGCTATGCCATTGATCCCTGCAGAATATGTTTTGCCAGTAATACTATCAGTTTGATTGCCCTTAAAGATGCCCCAGGCATTGAATACGTTAAGCGAAGGTGCGGTAACACCACGTTCGTCAACTATAGGTTTCGTAGCGGTTGGGCAAAACCAGGTTTTATTCTGCTTCCAATCCTTATACCGGTCTTCAAGCTGCCAGGGCCACCAGTAACCTGTGGTACCGACGCCAGACCAGAATTTGCCGTCATTGTCTTCCGTGTACATTGCGCTAATGTAACCCCACTGCCTCAGGTTCGCTATGCATCCGATTGTTCTGGCTTGTTCCTTAACGCGATTCAGAGCCGGCATTAATATTGACATTAGTAGTGCTATTATAGCAATGACTACCAACAACTCTATTAGTGTGAAACCTTTTCGCGCACGCATAATATCTACTCCTTTTTTTCGAAGGTTTCCCTAAATAATTCTACTCATTAATGTGTGATTTTGTTCACAAAACATCTATCTATTAATGTTATACTCAAGGCGATATAACTCTACATATTCAGGCACAATCCTGTTTTTTACCGATTAAAAAACTGGCCGTTGTCAAGCTGGGATAATTTGGTACGTGTTTAGACAGGAGAAATGACGCTCTTAAGTGTTTATCGAAATTTTTGGGTATCACAAGTGCCTTGCGAATAGTTCAGTTAGCTTTATAATGCTGTTTTTGGGCTGAAAGTGTGTTTTTTTAAAAGCTTAAAATGGTTTATTTCAACGAAAATAGACACAAAAGCCTACAGAAAAGATAAAGGCCGCCTTTTATAAAGCGGCCTTTGCTATTATTGAGCTGCCAGTTTCTCAGTAGTCTTTCATAGGCCTGAGCCAATCCGGCCAATCGCTGGACACGACGCCGCCGGCTAATGTCCATGACCCCATTGTATTATATGACTTATGCCATTTTAGCGTCCACAACTCCTTAAGGCCGACCTTTCGTGTAGAGAAATCCAGGAATACACAGCCTACATACCCATCATGCCGATTAATGCAGCAACGGGCCATAAGATTGTTTGCTGTCCAGGCGGCATATTCATCAGTGGCTGGTGCATCTTCGGACCATGGCCAGAGGTCAAAACGCAGCGCATCTACGAACAGCGGTATATTATTTGCACCGTGTACATTTGGTGTCATCCAGTTATCTACAGTGCTTGAATT
>CAZVUF010000029.1:0-16975 GCA_964629355.1 uncultured Pirellulales bacterium
ATGGCACAAGTATTATGCAGACCCACATTGTTCGACAATTGTCGAAAGTATTCTACAAATCAGCCTTTTTTTGCAAAACAAAGCCAATTTACGAAAAAGTCAAATGGATATAAAGTTAAATATATCAAGGGATTATGAGAAAAAATCGAAATGGACATTTGGTAAAATGAAACCCAATTTAAGCCAATCAAAGCCAATTTCAGAACGGAGGACAGATGACGGAATACAGAGGACAGCTTGTCCGGCGGGCACAGCACGGCGAACAATTATGACATGCACCCTAATTCGAGTCATTGGGCAGATAAATGTAAAGTTGACTTTCTTTGGTTTTGCTGTTACTTTATTGCCGGGTTGATTAAGGAGCTGAATTGTGGAATTATCCTGGCTAATGAAATTAAGAATCGCTGCCGTGATTTCCACAGGAGTTATATTGATAGGTATTTTAGCTTGGCCTTTAGCGGCACCGCATGACCCCCTTGGGGTGGTACGTTTCAGCAACTTAAGTTATTCTGGTGCAGCATTTTTGGTTTTGCTGGCTTTTTGGATAGGCTTCATTGCCTACTTTGTTTCCTGGCCCTACGGCCGAGAAATGGGCATCTTATCCGTACCTTCCGGTTTAGCCGTTTGGGCCGGTCGCTCCGGCAGTGTAGCCAAACTAATGCAGTTAAATTCAACCCTCTCCCAACGTCAGGCATTATTTGCATCGTTTAAATGGGAGCCATTTTTCTGGCTGCTTATAATCGCAGCCGGGTTCGCAGGCGTATTTTTGGGGCAAAAAATACGGTCAAAGCCTCACAAAATCGAGACACACATAAAACCCAATCCTAAACCAACCAAATACTACAATGCAATAGCTGCACTGATTGGCTCGGCTCTTATAGCTCATTTATGCATTATAATATTAGCGCAGGACTTTAGAACGTCCAATAATACAGTCGTAGCCCAGCCGGCCATAGGCCAAATTATTTTTGCTGTATTGATTTCGTTTGGACTGGCGGCCTTTACAGTCAGTAAATTGCTTAATACCAACTTCATTTGGCCTATAATTGCCAGTGCTTTTGTAACAATTTTTGCTGTAACAACTTACGCCAAACAAAATGTACTACAGAGCTTTCTGGAAAACTGGCCTGCAACCTTCTTTTCCAGTTCAGTTATTTCTATATTGCCCCTGCAAATGGTGGCTTTCGGCACATTAGGCTCGATCACCGGTTATTGGTTAGCCATCGGCCATGCTCATCACTTAAAACACGAGACAAAATAGCTAAGGCAAATTTTGCCAATCTTTTTTCAACACATCGATTTTATATAAGTTCGCTTATTTTGGGTATTTACACGTGAAAGGTCTAATAATCGACTTCCATTGAATAAAGAAAATCAAAATTGGATGTTTTCGACCTAAAAATTAGCCGAAATATAGGGGAGTTTGATTTTGTGTCGGTTGGATGTTTATTGGAAAAATACATTACGGACCAAAGATTTATAAGGGTATTATTAGATAATGGGACGAACAGTCAGACAGATTTTCTCGTACAATTATGAGGTAAGGCCAGCCGGCAAAAGGAGTTAATGATGTTGGTCCTAAGCAGACAGAGAGATGAATCAATAATGATCGGCGATGATGTTGAGATAACTATCGTCGATGTCCGCGGGGATAAGGTCCGGTTAGGAATCACGGCTCCAAGGCATATACCGGTTCACCGAAGAGAGATCTACGACGCAATTCAGCGTGAGAAAGCCGAAGGGAAAGTATTTCAAAAACGGTCAGAGAAAACTGTTCAGAAAGATCTCCCACCGGAATCCGAGAAGCAACCCGAAAAGGAGCTTAAAAAACAGCCTGATAAAGCCGTACAGAAGGACCTTAATAAGGAGCCCCAAAAGCGTAGTAAATAACAGAGGCAGATAGCGGAGACTCACTAACCATGCATGCCTGCCGTTTTGTCCGATGAGTCCATGCCGTCATGTCGGTTTAGTATGCACCGTATCCGTTTTACCCCCTTCAGTAAAGACCCCTCCTGCTAGCTATTCTCATTGTATCTATAGAAATAATGATGAAAATTCAGATTTAATATTAAATTCTTACTCCCCTTTATCTAATAAAGGCTCATCGGCTCGCGAGCCCGGCTGTTCTGGCGATAAACCGTTATCCCTTTACAGTCAAGCTGATATGCTAATTTGTAGGCTTTGTCAACATCGGATTGTGACGCCTTTTCACTAAAATTTATCGTCTTACTGACCGCCGCGTCGCAGTTTTGTTGGAAAGCAGCCTGCATTCGAATATGCCATTCCGGCTTGATGTCATAAGCGCATCTAAAAATTCTGCGTATCCTAATCGGAATCGATGTGACTTTTCGAACGCTGCCGGTCTTGGCAATTTGCCGTTCCAGCTTTTTGTTATAATGTCCCTCTTGCTCGGCAACCTGCCTGAAAACAGGATTTACCTGCAGCATTTTTGAGTGGGACCCCACCTTGTGGGAACCCTCGCCTAATATCCGGCGGATAAATACCAGGGAATATACCGGCTCGATTCCACAAGAGCAATCCGCAATAATGCTTATTGTGCCTGTCGGAGCAACACAGGTAATAGAAGCATTACGAACTTTTATGTTCCTTTCGGTTCGCCAAATGCTGTTAATCCAGTTTGGAAACGGCCCACGCAGATAGGCAAGCTCGCTGCTGGCCTGGCGTGCCGTCTCGTCGATGAATTTCATAACATTCGCACCAAATTCGACTCCCTGTTGCGAATCATAAGGCACTCCAAGCAGAAACAAACAATCTGCGAAACCCATAACGCCTAAACCGATTTTTCGGTTGCCTTGAGCCAGACGGACGGTGTCAAGCACAGGATAATCACACACATCGATAATATTGTCAAGAAACCGCACCGCCGATTTAATAGTATCAGCCAGCTTAGGCCAATCTAAATCTGCTTTTCCATCGGCGTATGTCACGAACCTTGCAAGATTTATACTGCCCAAAGTGCAGGCCTCATACGCAAGCAGCGGCTGCTCACCACATGGATTAGTCGCTTCTATTCGGCCCAGCAAAGGTGTCGGATTGTCACGATTAATTCGGTCGATAAAAACTACACCAGGCTCGCCGGCCTTATGAGCACATTTGACAACAGTCTTCCAGATGTCACCGACCGTATAGAATTGACGTATCCCCGTAGGTCGTGATTTCCGGCTGGCAGTTAATTGGTACAAATCATTTATAGTGTAGGTGCTGATATTAACCTTTTTCGGAATCAGATATTGTTGTTGTGTGCGGGGATTTGTTACGATGTGCGGAGTATTTCCGGATTTAAGTAATTGTCTCATCCAATTATCGGTAATCTTGATGGAAGTATTGAAATTAGTAAAGGCCTTTAAGTTCTGTTTGGCATAAAGAAATTTTAGTATATCCGGGTGCTCGACGCTCATCATGCCCATATTAGCACCACGATTAAAAGAGCCCTGCTGAAGTGCGTCGGTAGTATCGCAAAAGACACGCCAGAAACTTATAGGCCCGGATGTTGTCCCGCCGCCTGTTGCGATACGGTCGCCGGTCGGCCTTAGCTTGTCAAAGGAAAAGCCGGTGCCGCCGCCGGCTTTTTGAATCAGAGCGGTTCGCTTAACCGTCTCGAATATCGCCTCGGTGCTGTCTTCTATCGGCAGCACAAAGCAGGCACTAAGCGTGCCGGTTCGCCCTGCATTCATAAGCGCAGGAGAATTTGGCAAGAATGCACGCTCTGCCATTAAGTAGTAAAACTTTCGGTGCCATTGTTTGATTTCATCCCTGTCTGCTCCATACTTAGATTCTGCTGCAGCCACTACCGATGCGACTCTACTGAAAAGCTGTGCCGGGGTCTCGATACATTTGCCCTGCTCATCTTTGATTAAATATCGACTCTGCAGGATCTTCATAGCGTTGTCGCTGAGAACAGGAACTTTTCCAGGCGGTGGTATTATTTGAAAATCAGACATAAAACATACAAACTTTTAAACTTTGGATGTTATAGTTTCCTCAGCCATCTTAACCGGAAAATATCGCGAATCTTTTCGCTGAAACGAATTCCGAGACGTTGGGTGCTTGTCTTAAATTCGGCTCGTTGCAAGTCTTCAGCAGTCGGTTTAACCGGGTCTCTGCCAAATAGCAGTAAAAATAAACCGGCAAACGAACCAAGAAAAGAACTTATTTTAGTGCGAACTGACATATTCGTGATTCATCGCTCGTGACCCGTGACTCGGGCCATGAGTTACTAACAACTGTGATTTATCGTTGTACAGCTAATTTTAAGGAGGCTAATAGCTCTTCGCCGGTCCTGCTTATCAGTTCGGATTTGCCGAATAATTGATGCCTATCTAAAATCTCCGGCTTATTATCATAATATCTCTGTACTGCCCCGACGCCACCTTCGACTGCACCTGTGGTTCTGTATTCGCCATCTAAAAGCCATAAGCTCACTTCATCATCGTATTCTGCTGGATAGATTAGCGCTACCGCGAATTTATCGTCGTTGTATTTAGCCAAATGCACCTTAGCTCGGCAAGACGGGCTGGTCTTTACAGCCAAACCAACCAGCCGCTTGAAATCGCCTTTGGCTGTATCAAGATCATGGCTATAGAAAAACATTCCAGCCTCGAGTTGAAATATTTCTGCCTGTACGCCTTTTAATTCGAGTTTGCCGTCGGGATAGGCCTTGTGGATTTTATAAACTTTGCCGTTCTTGTACCTTTCGCTTTCGAGCAGTTCAGCCACCTCTTCAGCGGTAAAACCCATGCCCACATGGTTGCCGAAGTCAAAAATATACAGGCCGACATATTTATCCGGTTTTTCTAATGTTGGCAGTTTCATAGCTTTGATATTATAATCAAAAATTTCGCAGATTGCACGAATTTGCGAACCCTAAAACAAATCAATTTTGATAGGTTCGTTGTTCTATACGGCATTTATGGTAATAACATGATTAATTCAATCAAATGAGCCTACCATTTCAGGACAGCTCCTGTGTCGGCGCTGGTGGCCATAGAGGCGTATTTGGCTAAGCAACCTTTTGTTATCCGTGGCTTGGGCGGCTTGAAGGCCTTTTTGCGCTCGGCAAGCTCCTTATCGGAAAGCTTCACATTTATCTTGTTATTTGGGATGTCAATCTCAATTGTATCGCCATTCTTTAATAATCCAATTGTCCCGCCTACCGCTGCTTCAGGACTTATATGGCCTATACAGGCGCCTCTTGTTCCGCCGCTGAATCTGCCATCCGTAATCAGCGCAACTGATTCGCCCAGCCCTGCACCCATAATATAACTTGTCGGCCAAAGCATTTCCTGCATGCCAGGGCCCCCCTTTGGACCTTCATAACGAATAACTACAACATCACCCTCTTTGACCTTGCCGCCCAGGATTCCGTCGCAGGCTTCTTCCTGACTCTCGAAAATAACTGCCGGGCCGGTATGTCTTAGCATTTTCTCCGTGACCCCGGCAGTTTTGACTACAGCACCTTTCTCAGCAAGATTTCCTCGCAGAATAGCCAAACCACCAGTCCTGGAATATGCATTGTCTAATGAGCGGATAACCTCTGCGTTTTTGATTTTTGCGTTAGCGATATTTTCGCCGAGCGTTTCACCCGTCACCGTTAGACAACTGGTATTCAGCAAATTCGGGGCCTTACTAATCTCCTTCAAAATCGCACTTATACCGCCGGCTGCATCAACATCCTCCATATGGAATTCGCTTGAAGGTGAGACCTTGCAAATATTGGGGCATTTTGTTGCGATCGTATTTATTCGTTCGAGGTCATATTTAATCTCTGCTTCATTGGCCAACGCCAACGTGTGCAGGACGGTATTTGTCGAACCACCCATCGCCATATCCAGAACGAGCGCATTATCCAGAGATTTTTCACTGATTATATCCAACGGTTTAATATCTTCTTTAATGAGGGTCATAATCTGTTCGCCTGCTTTTTTATAAAGCTCCTGGCGTTTCGGATCGACTGCCAGGATTGTTCCATTACCCGGCAGGGCCATTCCAATTGCCTCACATAAACAATTCATCGAATTGGCTGTAAACATTCCCGAACAGCTTCCAACCGTTGGACAGCCAGTACATTCGATTTCTTTCAGAGTCTGGGCATCGATTTTGCCGGCATTGAATTGGGCAACACCTTCACCTATGGTTATAAGGTCAACGGCTCTTCCGTCTTTTGTTTTGCCGGCTTTCATAGGCCCGCCGGACACAAAAATTGTGGGGATATTGAGCCGAACTGCCGCCATTAGCATACCGGGGATTATCTTATCGCAGTTGGGAATGCAAATAAGGCCGTCAAAACAGTGCGCTCGTACCATGGTCTCAACAGAATCGGCGATGATTTCCCGCGATGCCAGGGAATATTTCATGCCGGTATGCCCCATGGCAATACCGTCGCAAACCGCTATGGTATTAAATTCAAAAGCGATGCCTCCCGCCTTTCGGACCGCCTCTTTGACCACGCGACCAACCTCATTTAGATGAACATGGCCCGGCACTATCTCACAAAAGCTGTTGGCAATACCGATGAACGGTTTTTCAATATCGGCGTCACTTAATCCACATGCGCGAAGCAGGCCCCGATGCGGCGCACGCTGAAAGCCTTTTTTGATGGTATCGCTTCTCATAACACGGCCTTTCCAAAAAAATTAACAAACCAGGCTAAAGCTCAAATTCTTGATTTTAACCATCTACCAAAGATAAATGAAGAAAAATCGTTTGTTCAAAAACTATCAAAATATATAATAACAGCTTGATTTCACCATAAAAATAGAAATTCTATGGCAGACAAATAATAATGTTGGCTAAAATTTCAACATACATATTAAACGGTGTTATTTGTTTACTTCTTCTGGCAACAGGTTGTACCCAGACTGCCAGTCTGGCGATGAGATTTACTCCGGGGGAATCAATAAATTATAAAGTAACAACCGAAATGGAAGATACCATTCAATTTGAGGGCTCATTATTAGACGATCCGACAATTAAAAGTAAAAATAACAGACGCAACCATAATCGAATCGAAATAACCTTTTCTCAGCATATACAAAGTATTGACGATAAAGGCAATGCAATCACAAATATTACAATCACAGGATTGAAGAGCCTGTCTATCTATCAAAACAACACTATTCTGGATTTTGACAGCTCCGAGGAGAAAGACAAAAATAATCCTCTGATAAAGCTTGTCGGGCAAAGTTATACCATAAAAGTTGCTCCAACAGGTCAGGTGGTAAACATAGTCGATGCCAACGAGGCGAGAGCTGTCATTGGAAGTGACACGCAACCCAGCCAAAGAGCCTTGTTGCTGCTTTCTGAGGAGGAGATAAGGAAACGTCACTCAATTCCCGCCCTGCCTGACATCAAAAGAAACACGATTAAAATCGGAGACAAATGGAACAGCTTAAGCTCGTTCTCTTTCCGCCAGATGGGCCCGAAAGCGTACGAAAGAATCTACACACTAAAAAAAATCGAAAACACAAATAATCGACAGCTCGCCATCGTTGAGATGAATGCTATACCCTCCTCAGAAACGGCACAGCAGCCCCAAGAGGAACAAGCGATGAGTCTTATTTCAAATATGTTCGATAATATCGAGACATATACCGGAAAACTTACATTTGATCTGACTGCCGGCAGGGTTGAAAAATATCTTGAAGAACTACAAACAGAATGGATTATAGCTGAACCCAATCCAAAAAATAACAAAGAACCAAGCGTAATAAGACTGAAAGCTGTACGCTCTTACAAGTTGGCGAAAATTGATTGATAATTGGAAACTGATAACTTAACATTTAACCAGTTACTTTTTAACCATCTGAAAGGTATAAAATTGAAGACCGCATTGGCAATTTTTACCGCTATCGTACTTAGCATCTCCCCAGGATGTAACACTTCGCGTAAAGAAAGCCTGATAAACAAAGAACAAGAACAGTTAAATAAAATACTTTTAACTGTAGACTTCCAGCAAAATCAAACTCTCGAATACAAATTTACATCCATCAGAGTTACAAAAATTGACTGGGACCCAACAAAAAGTGCAGCCGAATCAACCGGGACCACTATTACTGAATATCCCGAATCAATGGAGATGGTTGTCGCCTATACTCCTATACAGGTGGATCCATACGGCCTCACAACCATCAAAGCGACCTGCAAATCAGTTGAAGTTACACGTAGTCGAGGCCCAGGCGGACGAGCCGATAGAAAAGACGCTGTAGAGAGCCTCCCGGGTGAAAGCTTCACCTTCACTATCGGGCCAACCGGCAAAATAGAGGATTATTCACAGTTAAAGCAACTAATCCAAAAAATCGGCAAAGAGGCCTTCCGAGAAGATGAAAGCCAAGGCAGGATTAAAGAACCTGATATGATAGATGATTTCATAGCTACCCAATGGTTTCTCTGGGATTCTATTTCCAGCTTAGAAAGCTCTACGGAAGGTGTCGAGGTGGGCCAAACCTGGAAATCCGTCTTGTCTGTGCCTACTTCCATGGTATTGAAAGGGGCAAGAGACGTAACCTATAAACTCGATGAAATCCGTCAATCCGAAAAAGGCCGGCTTGCCGTGATACTCAGCTCATACGAGGACGCCGAATTGATTCCACGCGGTTGGCCAATACCGTACTCAGGCAGATTTCAGTTAAGTGGCCCACTGGGTTTCCTTTGGATGTTCTCTAAAGGTTTTAAAGTCTTGAGCCTGCAGGGTCAGGGCGAAGAATTATTCAATATCGATGCAGGTCGAACAGAACAATATAACCAGGAATATCGAGTGCTGCTTGAGGCATCTTCCACTCCGCTTCCGGGCGCAAAACCACAAGTGACAATTGAACAAAAACTGACAATGCAGCTTATTGAATGATTGGAGGTATATAGATTGGAACAAAAGAATCTTTGGGCGCCGTGGCGTATTAAATATGTACAGGGTTTAAGTGACTCGCCAAAGACCGGTTGTTTTATCTGCCACAATCAGGAAAATCCACAGGATGACGATAAAAATCTGGTATTGTGGCGAACAGAAAAAAGCATCGTGATACTCAATCGCTTCCCCTACAACAATGGCCATTTACTAATAGCACCGATTCGGCACATCGGCGAGCTTGACCAGGCAACCAATGATGAATTATTGGAAATGGTTAAGCTCATTAGAGAATCACAGAAAGCTCTTTCTCTGGCTATAAAACCTCATGGCTTTAATGTTGGAATGAATTTCGGCCGATGCGCTGGCGCTGGACTGCCAGACCACTTCCACATCCATATCGTGCCCCGATGGGATGGGGACACAAATTTCATGAGCATATGCGGCGACGCCAAAGTTATAAGTCAAAGTTTAACTGAATTGCTTGACCTTCTGAAACAGGTAAGCAGAGACCACACTCTTCCCAGCATGGATTAGACTCTGGGGTTCCAAAAGAAAAATGCAAAATTCAAAATGTAAAATTAAGGATGTTGTTGCCCCTGCGTCTTCTTGCCGAAGACCTTAGCGGGGGTAACTCCACAATTTTGATTTTTAATTTTTGGCTTTTGAACTTATGTCCTGTGAGCTTACCGATTACGCAATCACTGAAAAAGTCAGTCTCGGACGACAATTCGCGGAGAAGCCGCATCCGTATCGCTCGGACTTTGAACGCGACCGCGACCGCATAATCCACTGCTCGGCCTTTCGCCGACTGGAGGGTAAAACCCAGGTATTTACTCCGGGTCTGGATGACTATTACCGCACACGCCTTACCCACAGCATCGAGGTAGCCCAAATTGGAAGAACCATCGCCAAAGAACTCCGGCTTAATGAAAGTCTAACGGAAGCGATATGCCTGGCACACGACCTGGGGCATCCGCCCTTTGGACACGCCGGCGAAAAAGTCCTTAATGATTTGCTGGCTGATTTTGGTGGCTTTGAGCATAATATGCAAACACTACGAATCGTCGATTTACTCGAACATCCATACCCGAATTTTGCAGGCCTGAATCTGATGTACGAAACCCGACTTGGTTTGGCTAAGCACAAAAGCCCATACGATAAGCCGCATGACAAAACTTTCAGTGAGCTGAACTGTTCGCTCGAAGGCCAAATTGCCGATATCGCCGACCGGATTGCTTATAACTGCCACGACCTCGAAGATGCTATGCGGGCTCGCCTGATTAGCTCCAAGCAACTACAAAATATAGAAATATTCACCGAAGCCCAAAGCCGAATAGATGCAAAAGCAATTGAGGATACAACCATCCGCAGGACAAGAACTGCCAAAGTAATCATAGACAAGCTCGTCGGAGACTGCATAAAAGCAAGCATAAAAGCTCTTGTAGCTGTGAAGGTGAAAAGCCCAAAAGATGTTTATAATAAAAGCAACAATCTAATCGTTCTTTCAAATCAATATGAAACCGAGCTAATGGAATTAGAGAAGTTCTTATTTGAAAATTTCTATAAGCACGAAACATTAATGCAAACAGCGGAAAAGGTTAAAACCTGGCTTGAGCGACTCTTTGAAAATCTGTGCCGAAAGCCGCAGCTCATGCCTGGCTACTTCCAGCAGTTTATTGAGCAGCAGGGTCTTCAGCGAGCGGTCTGTGATTATATTGCAGGTATGACCGACAGATTCTGCTTGAAAATGCTCAAAGATTTGTAGGGTGCGATATTTCGCATCATTTATCTACACATGAAACACGATTTTAGGACCGCTTTCTCTTACCTTAGGTTCAGTGTTCTTGAGTGTGGTGACTTTATCTAATGCCTTCCACGTTGGCAGGTCGAGTTGAATTCTGGTAATTAACGGGTCAAGGTTAGACTGCACAGCAGAATGAAAGTTTCTCAAATAGGAAATGGCATTCTCAAAATCCTCTCGCGACTCATTGACTGAGCCAATAATCTTAGCATTCTTTTTCACTATTTTATTTAGGGCTTCACTCTTCAAATCAACGTTTGACTTTCCATCATCGCCAACGACGCTCAAGAGAACTAGAATCCCGTTGGGAGCGAGGATATCGATGGCATTGTCTATTACGTTCTGTGGGCAACCGGTTGCTTCTACAACAATGTCGAAACGACCATTTTGAGGAGTCAGATCGGAGTGCCAATTCTTGTTTGTCTCAAGCTTTTTGTATACCGTGCGATATTCACCCCGCAAGGGCTTTATCCATGGTCTGTCGGATGGAACACGGTCTACCGCTGTCATGTGAAGACCTTGATACATATCTTTCATCACAGCCGTTGCCAGCCAACCAATCGGACCTACTCCTAGAGTCAGCATACAATCCTGAAAAGGACGGACTGCCCTGACATTTTCTATCTCTCGCTTCATCTTCCATACTACAGCGAGAGGCTCGACGAGAATCGCTCGTTTAATGAAATCCTCGATGGGCATGGTTCCTTCGGTGGTTGTCACTTTGACGACTGCCTCTTGCGCGCTGCATACGCGAACAAGCCATTCAGGGATGTCAATCCAAAACTGAGAACCAAAACCATGACATTTCCCAGTACCACGGCTCCTATAACCAACATCATTGCCATCCAATTTGTAGGGATATTCGCCTTGCGGGCACGCGTCTGGATGCCGATAGGCAGGGCATCTGCCGGCTTCTATGCATTGTTTAAATCTGAAGGACACAGGACTTCTAGGTTTTGGCTCAATCCATGTCTGGCACCTACGAACAACAGGCACGACAATATCTCCTTTTTGGATGTAGGGATTGTTTTTGACGGCCTTTCCTAACCAGACTACCTCTCCAAGTGCCTCATGAAATTCTACAAGATCATATTTGCTTGTCTTATTACCGCCAAAAGCATTAATATCTGTCCCACAGACCCCCAGACTAAGTGTTCGAACAACAACTGAGTCATCAGGTAATTCAGGCACGTCGATTTCGTACCCACGCAATCCCGGTTTATTCGCTACAAGTCCCAACGCCCACATCTTGTTCGTATTGGTACCTTCATTTATTTTTATATCTTCGAGAAACTCATCGCGGTTGTCAGCACCACGTTTATGCTTCCCTCGTTCGGACATCCAATAAACTGCATTAGCCAAACTACTGGCAAGCATATCAAACACAAACTCGTCAGCACGCGTAAATGGTACATGCCTGCCTTTCTCATCTTTCTTGTTCTCAATCTTGAGCACACCGACAATCATCTGATTAACAAGAAGAGGCACTCCCATGAACGAATCGCATCGTTGTCCTCTATCGAGATGGAAGTTATCCTTGTCATAAGTCCCAAGGTGATGAGGATGATTTTTGAGTTCATCATTCGATTTGGCAATGAATTTTTGTTCCATTGCAGCAATCCATACGGTCAGGCCAACTTTTTCTTTTTTATCTTTGGGAACATTTGCTATCTGATCTCGGCTGACAAATGAGTACGTCCTTAGTTGCCCTTCCGGTATTTCTTTGGCGTATCCGTAAGCTCCCCATGGATATTGAACCATTTTTTTTTCATCATCCTCTAAAATGAAAAGTGCACATGCCTCAGCATTAAGTAGCTCTGATATCTCAATGATTGCTCGTTGGGCAATATCTTCAAGTTTCCCGCCTCTATACATAATTGCGTTTATTGCTTGAGTTGCTCTCTCTATTTCGGCATAACCCTCTGAAGCCTGTGTGCGAAGCCGGAAAACGCATAAAGCAATGGTTTGCGAAAGAATGCTCACTTGTCGCCGAACATCATCCGGAAAAGGATCTTTATCGTGCGGACGCTTCCCCCTCATGTTATTCTCGAGTTTGAGTATTCCAAGAGTTGTTCCACCCACTTGCAGAGGTATTCCAAAAAAAGCTACACAATAGTCATCATCTTCTTTAAAATTCTCAGTATCGTATTGTCCTCGCCATGCCTTGTGTTTCTTAAGTTCTTCGTTAGACTTCAGGTAGACCTCTTCACTAGTTACGGCAATGTATGTCGTCAGGCCCTGTTTAGGGCGTTCGTCTACAGGATCTGGCATACGATATGAGCGAATAAGGTTTCCTTTACGTTGATATCCACATCCTCCCACTTGCATGAGATAATGTCCAGTCGGCTTATCGGTCGGCTCATAGAGAAGGAATATAGAACTAGAGTCTGCACTCGCTACAGCGGCCATCATCTCGGCAACTACATCGGCGAAGCTTGAAAGATCAGGCTCCGCAGACGCCGCCATGGATATAACATCTGAGGTCCAAGCTGTAACAGCATCGCGGTGACCGCGTTCCCCTGACATGGAAAGCTGAAGATAATCCAAACATCGCCCCGCCGACACGGCAAAGTTTGAGAGACAAACTTCATCTTTGTCTGAGAAGGCCGGAACACCTTCACCAGCGTACCGCTCGGCCTTAATAACACCGATAACATCCTTCTGGGAACCTCGAATGGGAACGCCCAAAAAGGTTCCAATCCTTTTATTCCCATCCAATCCCATTTCAGGATCGTGATCTCCTCGGTGGTGTGGATGGTTGTAAAACTCCCTTTCAGTCCGCGCCAAAAAAGGACGTCCGGTCGAGGCTATCCAAGCGGTCATGCCCAACTTCTCTGAATCGTTCTGGGGCTTCTGACGAACCTTGAAAGTTAGCACCGCTGTACTCCCAGTAGAACCACGAAACTTTTCTTGATGACCTGTTCCGGCTACTTGATTGATTTCCATGCTTTTGGAATCAACTAGAAATGCCGAGCATGCATCTGCCTTGAGAGCATTTGCTGCGGAAGTCACGATTGCCTGATATAGTTTTTCTTTAGCATCCTTCTCTTTTTTGGGGGGATTCAGCAGACACTCAATGGGTTCGTGCTTGAGATACGTCTCGGTTTGTACTCTTGGCATATGCTTCCTCCTTCTTCATCTCGTAAGTCGAACGATAATTAGATTGATCCGCATAACAATCTCTGCGATGACCCCAGAATCCGAAGCATCCGCAACTTTTCTTCTTTATCCATTTAGCCTGCTTCTTCTGGATAGCGTTAAAATAGGAACGACCGCCTATTTCTCTCCCTCTAAATTTTCTTCTTGTCCCTAATTCTACCAAAACCGAATTCTTTTCAATAGACAATTCTTCTTTACCTGCGGTGGGTAAAATCCGTCGGATTCGTACACTCTGCTAATTTAATATTTCAAAAATTCTCGATACGAAAATAGCTTATCTTCATCTGTTTAACTACTCCTGCTACAAAGAGAATATATGTGCCTTGTTAGTACGGATAATTGACCATTAAGAACAGCAACCTTTTTTAACCTCGTTTTTTAGCCCTCAGTCTGAAAGCCATTCTTGAAAAGCATAAATCCAAGATGTCTCGCTTCGCCGCTCGCCTACGCGGAATCTACACTATTGAGGCGGGATTTGCAAGAAAAAGACAAAAAATCTCAGTAAATTAGAGAATTAGCGGATTGGGGTATCAGGCCATCAGGAAATCGGGTAGTGGATATCAGGGAAACAGGTTATCAGGAGTTTAGTGGATTTCCCTAAGGATGCCTTACGGCAAGAGAATTCGTTACCAATTAACCAATCAACTAATTAACCAGTCAACTAACTACCGAGAATCGAGATTGGAATTGCGTTAATATTCTTTTGCCGTAAGGCATACTGCGTAGACCCCGTTAGAATGCCCCGTATGAGTAACGTTAGAAGGTCGCCGACGCTCCATAGCTTTGGCGACGGAGCGACGAAGGGCTTCTAATGGGGTTGACTTAAATGTCGCCTTCAGGTAACCTTCAGCAATTATGAAAAGATTGCTTGCATCCTGTTTCGGTCTTGGCTGGCTGCCGGTTGCTCCGGGGACGTGGGGGTCACTGCCACCAGCAGCCGTCTTTGCCATTATGCAGCACTTTAACTTATCGCCGGCTTTTGTTTGCCTGGTGATGGTATTGCTTGCTTTGGCCGGTTCTATTCTCTGCGCTGAATGTGCTCCGGCTACAATAGCAGCAACCGGTAAAACCGACCCGCCGGAAGTTGTGGCCGATGAGTTTGCAGGCCAGGGGCTTACTTATGTTTTCACATACGCACTAACAAACCCTCCGGTCTTAACCGCTACCATAGGCGGTTTCCTGTTATTCAGGTTTTTTGATATTGCAAAGCCTTGGCCGATACGCAAACTTGAGAAACTCCCCCAGGGATGGGGCGTCCTTGCCGATGATTTATTAGCCGGCGTGTATGCCGGGATAGCTTTATTGCTCTGTTTGAGACTGTATTCTCATTGGTCGGTGGGATGAGTGAACAAAAGTGCCAAAGAAACAAAATCAAATATCAAAATGTAAAATGCAAAATTAAGGAAGTCATCCCTAAGGGATTCCACAATTTTGATTTTTGAAATTTGATTTTTTAATTGACGTCATAGGAAACAACCGTGGCAGCAGAATATTCTGTTGATGTCTGTAAGAAGCTTGAAGAGAGATTTCGCAACGCGCAGTTGCATCGGCCGATGCGAGTCAGCCGCTACGAGCCAGGTACTAAACTTATTTATAATGTGACAGGAATCGGCCAGGCAAACGCAGGCCGAGTGCATCTGGTCATCGAGAAGTTTATAGGCGGAGGTTTTGCCGGTCAGGTCTATAAGGTAAAATTGCAGGGAATCGAGGCATATGATGGACCGATAGAGGGTCTGGAGGCAGGCCAAGTTTATGCGATGAAGATTCTCATTCCACCGAGTGGCTTTTCTCGTTTGTTTCGTAATTTATTGTACTGGATTGGTTTTCAGGGGGCATTTGCCTTGCAGGTCAACCCGGCAGCAGCAAGGGCCGGGGCACTCTGGCAGAAATTTATCCGCAAAGGCGCTAAAATTCGATTCGGCGATGAAAAAGCCGTTGTCGATATTTATGCAACATTTATTGACAGCACCCTGGGCAGTTGCGGAGAACTGAGCGAGTGGGTTGACGGCCGAACCTGGCGGCTGGAGGTCGATGACCATCTGGACCTGCTTTCGCGCTGGCGAAGAGGTAAAAAGATAGATGACCAAAAGCTTGGCTCGCCTGAATACCGGGTGAAGTACGAGTTCATGCACAAATTCGTCGAACTTCTGCACGATATGGGTGGCTACGAGTTCGCCAGACAATATGAATGGTCAACCTGCAAAAGCCAGCCGAACTGTCTGAAACGACAAGGTATCAATAGTGCCCCCTCGGCAGGTTTAGTGGCAGTTGATTTTAGAGCGGGACTTGCACTGCTGCCGTTTCTGCCGATGAGTCCGGGAGATTTCAAGCTCATAATCAAAGGTATCATGCGAGGCTCATTAGTACAGTTCGACCGTGGCAGCATCCGTAAATTGCAAGACTTTATGAAGGCTCATCCGAAAGAATTCACCGATTGCGAGAAGATGCTTGATGAGCTAAAGGCTGCCGAGCAGGTTTATCGCAACTCGGTTCCCGATATCACACACAATCATATTCGGCTGCTGTATAGCCGGCAGCTCTGGTCAACGATACTTGATAGCGCAGTAACCGGCTGGAGGGTAAGAAATCTCGTCGACCAGCAGCATGAGCAAAAGCTCCTAAGGAGTAAAATATTAACGCTATTGTTTTGCCTGATCGGCCTAATACCGCTGCTCGGCAAATTATTGCTCAAGATTTGGGGCAGACCTGAATGGCGCAGGCATTACTTAGGATTGATTAGAAGCTGGGGATATCTAAAGCGAGCGGTACGAGCAAGAATTGCAGAGAAAGTAATTATATGGCACAGAGCAGGGAGAGTTGACGACCAGCGAGCACTAAAAATAACAGGTGAGATTTGGCGATTCTTCTGCCACCTGCCTCTTTCGATTCTTCCCGCCGGGCTGCACAGGTTTTTAACCGATCGAAACTTCAGGAGAGAAAAACTCGTATATATATTTGTTCGCCCGATTCGGCTGTATTTTAACGCAGAGATGCGAGAACAGTGGCTGCGAGACATGATCACCGAGGGACAAAAAAAACACATGCTTAGCGATGATGACACCAAAATTATCCTTTCGCGAATCGGCGAACCTTTCATCCAAAAATATCTCAAGAGCTTAGCGGTGCACGTTTGCACCTTGCCGGTGACGCAG
>CAZVUF010000030.1:0-16840 GCA_964629355.1 uncultured Pirellulales bacterium
GGAAGTGAAAGAAAGGGGATATACAATGTCGAACATTGATGAAAATGAAATTCTTAGCCGTCTGGAAAAACTTTCACAGATTAAGCCAACCTCTGAATCGACTGAGCGAGCCATAAACCGAGTGCGGCTTGGTTTTACATGGGGCACAGTAACCAGAAGTTACAAGATTAAAAGCCCAAGCCCAATTATCAAATTTGCAGTCGCGGCGGTGCTTTTGATTTGTGCAGGGTTTTTCGCAGGTTGGCTCTTCGCTGCTAAGCCGATTGATGTTAAGCAACTGCGTACCGAAATTGAAGCCTCGCTGAGGTCGTCTTTGGCAACGAGTTGTGAACAAATAAAGGATGAGCTTCATCAGCAGGTGCAACGAGATTTGACCGAGTTCGCTGCGCAGACTTTAGCAGCTTCAACGACCGCGACCGACCAGCGTTTAATAGAGCTTATCCGGTTGATTGATGCCGCTCGTATGCAAGACCACCTAAGAGTTGCAGCGGCTCTTGAAAAAATAGAAATGGACAAAGCAAAACTTGGTGATGGTTTGCAAGCTCTTGCTGCACGAACGGATGAATTGCTGCGCACGGAACAAAATACGACCCCCAGTAAGACTGGGGGCTAAACCCGTACTCCGTAAGGAGTCCATAGGGCTGAGCCGGGTCGAAGGATACTTAGCCTGTAATGACAGACAATAAATTCATATATGAAGGGAGATAACTATGAAACGTGAGATAATATTGATGGTGTGTTTAATGTTACAATCTTCAGCTTTATCTGTAGAATTTGCTGGAGGCACGGGCGAGCCGAACAATCCTTACCAGATTGCAACAGCCGAGCAGTTGATTGCCATCGGCTCGGATCCCGATCTCCTGGACAAGAGCTTTGTCCTGGTGGCGGATATCGACCTCGATCCCAATCTGCCCGGCGGCCGCGTGTTCGAGGATGCGCTGATCGCGCAGGATGAATGCGATAATGTTAGTGGGCACGTGGGACCCTCATTCGATGGGGTCCTTGACGGCCAGGGTCATACGATTGCCAATCTGCACATCGAGGGAAAGTATGGGTACGACGCCGGTTTGTTCGGCATTCTTACAGGCCTGGTTAAGGACCTGCGCCTCACCGACGTGGTCGTCAGTGGAACGCCCTGCGGGGCGATCGCGTCGTTTAATCTTTGCGGGATGATTCTCCGCTGCAGCGTGACGGGGCAGGTCTCAGGAATCGAGATCGTCGGCGGGCTGGTTGGTTCCAGTTGGGATGCCAGCCTTGTGGATTGTGTTGCTCAGGTGCAGGTCACCGGCGAGGATAATGTCGGTGGAATGGTCGGCGTCACGGGCGGCTTTCTGATGCGCTGTAAAGTCCAGGCCGAGGTCAGCGGCCACCGGAAGGTCGGAGGGCTCGTCGGTGTAGGCAGCTATGGACAGATTTTCGAATGCTGCGCCGCGGGCACAGTCATCGGCAGCGACAATGTGGGCGGCCTGATTGGTAGCTCCGGAATGATGATCTGGAGATCTTCGGCAAATTGTGAAGTTACCGCTGAGCAAACCGCCGGCGGATTGGCTGGGAGCGCCCATTGGAGTAATGGCCTGTCGATCGCGGACTGCTATGCCCAGGGTTCAGTCACCGGTTCCATCGTGGGAGGCCTGGTGGGAAGGTCTCCTTACAATCAAGTCATGAACTGCTACGCAGCCTGCGAGCTCTTTCCTATGGAAGCCGAGGACACAGACCCACTCGTTGGCGGGCTGTTTGGAGATATATTTGTGCTGAATTGGACCCCCATGACAACTGCCTGTTTCTGGGACGCAGAGTTGTCGGGAGTAGCTGTCAGCACCGGCTCGCACCCGATAGAGCTCGGGATTGGCCTTACTACGGAGCAGATGCAGGACGAAGACGTGTTTCGCAGCGCCGGCTGGGACTTCAGCAACATCTGGATGATATGCGAAGGTGATTATCCAAGACTACAGTGGGAGATAGAGGACTGCAATGATATATAGAAAATGGAGGGAACCAACTACTAATAGCTTTGAAACAGTACACAGAAAAAGGGGCGAACAATGAAATTTTTAAACCGAATATTTGTTGTATTAACAACCCTCAATTTAATGATTGGCACTTTTGCTTGGGCCCAAAAAAATACAACAGAAGAAAAAAAACAAACCTTTACCATCTCCGGCTCAGTCGGCCTTGCCCGTGTAGTAATGGAAGGTCTGCCGGGAAATCCCATTACTGATATAAATGGTTTTTACACTGCCACTGTTCAGCGTGGCTGGAGCGGTACGGTCACACCGGTGAAGGAAGGTTATACGTTCGACCCACCAAGCCGGTCATACCCCAAAACTACAGCTAATCAGACAGATCAGAACTACGCTGCGAGAATAATTACCTTTACCATCTCCGGCTCAACAGGTCTTCGTGGCGTGTTAATGGAAGGTCTGCCGAGTAATCCCATCAACCGTTCCGATGGAACTTACAAAGCAACTGTTCCATACGGCTGGGCCGGCATGGTTACACCTCAAAGGAAAGGATACACTTTTGAACCAACCAGCCGTGCGTATGCAGCCGTCATTTCTGATCAGATTAATCAAGACTATGTTACTAACATACGGATGCTCACCATATCCGGCCGATTCATTATTGGTGGATACCCGATTGAAGGTGTGCTTATATCAGCAAGCAAGGACGGTACCTCTGATACTACCGATGTCGAAGGCAGATACAGTGTAAAGGTACCCTACGGCTGGAGCGGTGAAATTACATGGTCAAAAAAAGGGAGTGTGTTTAGGCCCTCCAGCAAATCATATAGTAATGTTACCACGGACATAATTGATGATCAGCTTATACCACCGCTTAGACATAGATTGGGTTCTCAACGACGAACAATTGAAGCAACAAGACCAGCGCTGTGGCGCACTGACAGGCGCAAGGTCCTGGTGATACCTGTTACAGATGTTAATGCAGCAGATATTGACACAATAACACGAGACCTGCAAGTTATGGCGCATATCCTTGACGGCAAATTCACCGAACGCCGTCAGATTGCAGGGGTTTTTACGGATTTCGGTGATTTCTTCGGGCGGGACGAACGCGAAACAGAAACTATTTACCTGCAGGGCTACGGCGCGCTCTTTTTGATGGAGGTAAATTTCGTCTTTTCACCACAGCCACAGCCGCAGCAAAAAGAAACTAAGGAGCCACAGGAACAACTTGATTCAACTTGGCAGCAAGCACAACGAGAGTTGTTCTCTCCACAAAGACCCAGCAATGTCCCAGGAGAAGTTGGTTCATTAGAAGAATATGATGCCCAGATGGTCGAAGAGCTAAAAAGGGAGTTAATCGGAACTCTGAAACACGCTACGAATATCCGAGGTCTCCAAGCCGACGAGTGGGTGATTCTCAACGTCACAGGGGCAGGCCAGCATCCCATTAGTGGTTATGGTGGCGGTGGATACAGTTACAGCGGAAGTTATACAGGCGGAGGCAGCTATGGCGGCGGTGGAAGCTTCGGTTACAGGATACATGGTATGAGCGATGGCATAGATAGCTCAACTATGGAATTGGCTCCATCTACCGTCTTGACCATTCGTGCAAAAAAGTCCGACATAGATGCCTTTGCAAAAAGTGATATGGATTTTGACCAATTTCAGGAAAAAGTAAATATCCTGATGTACTAAATAAAAGGCGTAGGAGTCTGTCATGGTAAGACAAAAAATCGTTTTTTCAATAATTGGGCTGTCGGTAGCGGTATTTGTAGCCCAGACGCTTTCTCAGACACGAGGATCCAGTAGAACAAGAGAAACACCCAACCAGGACCGGTTGCAGTATATGGACGCGGAACAAAGGCGCGGAGAGTTTGAAAGGAGAGCTGCCCAACGCAGAGCCGAGTTGAATAGGCAGCGAGAACGAAGGACTCGAGAGTCACGAAGCAGAGCTGCTCAACTCCAGGAAGAAGCGAACAAACAAGCACTTGAAGTAACAGAACAGCAATGGAAGATTATCAAGCCCAAATTTGAGAAAGTCAAAACTCTTCTTGAACAGGCACGCGTCAACATAGGGGTGTTCTCTTATAGCGCTGGTGGTAGCGCTGGTGGTAGTGCAGGTGGTGGTGGCTCAGGGGGTGGTAGTTCAGGATTTGGTGGCTCAAGTGGTGGTGCCTCAGGTGGTAGGTCTTATCGAGGAGCAAGCGCTGGGTACCGAACCAGTGAGGGTGGAGGAAGCAACACAAGAGGCAGTGAGCCTCAAAGTTGGGAGGAACACGGCTGGCGTTGGAGCAGACCTTCCTCCAGAAAGAAGTCCAGCGAGTTGACCGAAGGCGAAAAAATCTGTGAAGAGCTTCTCGACCTCTTGGAAAATAAAGAAGCAGATGAAGAAGAAATCAGACAGAAAGTTGAGGCCTTACAAGAGTACAGAAGAAAGTCTAAACAGGAATTGTCTAAGGCAAAGAAGGAACTGCGTGAGGTTCTGACTTTCCGCCAGGAAGCGACGTTGATTATGATGGGATGGCTTGACTGATTATAAATCAGCGATAAGAACCTAAATATCTATTGTATATAACCCCACGTTTTACGTGGGGTTTTTTTATCTCTTTTTATTATACTAAAACAGCAGGCTTAGTTGTTATATAAGAGACAATTGATTGTTCAAAGTTTGGGAAAGTAACTTTAATGCTGCAGGACAAACTTCTTATATTGCAGTTTAATCGCGGCAGAAAAGAGGTTCTGCAGTGCATCTATGAAAAGTACAAAGACGATTTGGTAACGCTGGCGGCTGCGCTGCTGTCTGATGTGCATTCTGCTGAGGATGTTGTACATGACGTTTTTGTGTCTTTCCTTAAATCGTTTGAAAAGTTTCGGCTGACCGGCAGCCTTAAAAGCTACTTAGCTACTTGCGTTGCCAATAACGCTCGTAACATAAATAAAACAAGGCATAGACACCAGAGCAATGGATTAAATATTACAGAACCCGCGATGTCGTACTCAAACGAGCCAGAATCAACAGCGATATTTGGCGAAGAATTGCGCCAGTTGAGCTGGGCTTTGGGGCAGCTACCGTATGAGCAGCGGGAGGTTTTAATCCTGCACGTTTATAGCGGGCTGAAATTTAAGGCGATTGCCAGACAGCAAGCCGTTTCAATCAATACGGTGCAGGGCCGATACCGATATGCTTTGGATAAATTGCGGTCAATGTTAAATAGTGAGGTAAAAAATGAGGCCGGAAGATGACATACACAAAATGATTAAGAAAATACACTTAAAAGCCAGCGCTGAATTAGATAAAAGAGTTCACGATGACATCTCTCAGGCCCTGGTTAAAACTGAAAAGAGAAAATTGGCTCACGCAGAACCGAACATAAGGCGAAGTACTACAAAAGGTGTGGCTGTAAAACTCGCTGTCGCAGCAGCTATTCTCATCGCTTTCGGTGTTGGTTTCTCCGTTGGCCGATGGTCACAACCACCCCAGCCGGAACCGCCATCATTTGATGTCACCGCCTACACCTCAGTAGCCCAGTTATCTCCAACCACCCAAAAAACCGAGGACAGCTTTTGGAGACAGAAAGCTCTTGCCGCGATGCAACCTAAACCTTATGTACAAAACCAAATCACCAAAACCAATTTGATAGACGCCTACAAACAATACCTTAAGGAGAAACACTATGACTAAGAGAAAACTTATCAACTTCTTACTTATCACATCATATACCACCATTACTTTTATCATAGGCTGCATACCAGAAGACTCACTGCAATGGTCTGCAGATGGCTCCACCGGTATCTATAGCAAAGATGGCGCGCTCTACCTTGTCGATGGCAACACCGGCTCTCTGACCCAAATCGCTACCGAAGAAACCACTACTAACTGGCCTGCCATCACGTCTGATGGCAGATTTTTCGCATACGGTCAGAAAATAATCGTCGAAAACTTCGCCGACGCTCTGAATCTCCTCCCGCCCGGTCAAATCAAAATGCTTCAAATCCACGCTGCCGTAGTAAAAGAGAACATACGAAAAAAGGTTGACGAAGAATCCATATTTAAGACAGAGGTTCTTGGTGGAGGTCTGTTTGCTGACGACGTCCTCAAGTCCTACAATGAAGAGTACCGCAACTGGGTTGTTCATTATCTTTTTAAGAAACTTGACGATGATGGCACAATTACCAAAAAGCTGGGAACTGAAACTGTTAAAAAGGCTCTTGAAAAATCGGTGAGTTACTACAGGTTGATTCTGACGCCGTCAGACGACTTAAACAAAAAAACCGTAGTTGCTACGAGCATCCAGAAGATATGGAAAATATCTTTCTCAGCCGACAGAAAACTCCTTGCTTACGTCACCGACCGCGTCAATGGTGATGCTTTTGAAGTCGGCTTTGACCTCTATATCGCCTCACCGGCTGAAAACATCTCGGCAGCCCTCGTCGAACAAGCCGTAGCCATTGGTTACGACCTCCGCCCCGATGGCTGCGCGATTGCATATATGAAGCCCGAAGTAGAAGATTTCGACAAAGATAAATTTGCCCTGGGCTCGCTTGTCGAGCGAACTATCATCGATCCCAATGGTCGAGTCCTTGCCTCACCTGTCAATCTCGACGACAACGACAACACGACTCTTGCAACACATACCTGCACCGGTCCCGCAAAAGAACTCGCCGGCGTCTGTTATTACTCCTGGATGTTTATTTCATACGCACGTGACAACCGTATATTTTTCTCCTCTGCAAAAATGTCATTTCCCTCCAGCAAGTTAGACGAAGAAAAAGCAACCATTTTCTGCTATGACGCCCTTACTGGTGCCATCAGCGAAATACTTCCACAAATCGCCATCGACTTCACGCAGGATAGTTGCCATCTCTATGCACTCTCACAAGACTGCCAAAAAATTCTCTTGCCCGGAAACAAAAACACACTCGGTATATACGCACTCGGACAAGACCTCAATTTTTCGAAAATCCTCATCGATAAAAATGAATCCTTCGGGAATGACGCCCCTCCTAACCTTGCTTCACAGTGGAAGGGTCGTGATGAGATTTCTTGCCTTGTAGCCGAAACCTCCCACTATCTCTGTCCCGATCCTAATACCCCTGCCCGTCGAAAGGAAATTGTCATCCTCGATGCCGACGGCAAACTCCAAAAAGTCCTAAGCAAAGACTGGCCCGATGAACTTCTCGATTACTGATTGCCAATACCCCTTTTGCAGGTATATACAAAGGCCGATCGCCATCAGCGCCCGGCCTTGTCTTTTGTCCATTCACCCGCGGTCCAATCTGGCTACGGCAGGGCCTTCGCCATGTGACGAGCAAACTACAATTTCCACGTTTTTGCAAAGGCCTTGAAGCTGCGGTCATAAGTTCTCTCGATGTCGTTGGGGAAGCAACAGCCGGGCAGTTGCTTCATAGATAAATGATAACCCAAACACTCGCAACACATCCCTTTTTTGTCACAGCCGGGATATGTACAGTTACAATTTTTTAGGTTCTGCTCCTTTTTGCACTCCATAGGTTCTACTGTCTCCTTGTTTTAATTACCTTTTTGCTGCTAACTCATAACCTTATACACTGTCGCGCCGCAATCCAGGCACTTCCATCGATGGATTTTCCGAACATCGCGAATCCAGAAAATGATCCAGAAACCCACCGTAAGCAACGTCAAAATCAGATGCGGCACATGATTGATTCTGACTCTATACACCGGCACCTGCTTGAGACATTTGCCACAATAGCCGGTACCTTCCTCGAATCGCGTAAAACGCATCTGATGCTTAAAAACCCCGTAATAAAGCGGGGCCAAACAAACTTTATATGTCGCTCATTGAACGGCCAATTTATAAAGGCTGACGCTCAACGGCGGAACAGTTAACGTATTCGAGACACTGCTAACCGGCTTTTCCGCAATCACCACGTTAGGCTCTTTGCCGGGCTCGTTGTAAGCCATAGGATCAGAGTGTGCAATCAAGCCAAGCGTTCCTGTGCCGGCAAGTTGAACGCCTTTCAAATCCATTGTGATCTCATAATCTTGAACCGTAGGATTAACGACGCCAATCGTCAATGTCTTGTGGTCATCGGTCCACGCGGCTGCCACATCAACCGGAGAAGTGTCACCGGTGACAGTGACAGGTACAGTCCCGTAATTGTTTCGGTAGAGCTTTAAGACCAATCCTGTAGTTTCCATTGCGGCGGCGGTTTTACTGGCTTTAATACAGCCGATGACGTTGACCGTTTGAGCATAATTAGCCAGAAAGACCATATCCGAATTACGAAAATATTCGTGCAGACCTTTGGCGATACCAAGACCGTCTTTGTGGAAATACCGTGTTCCTAATTCGCCGAACACATGGGGACCATACCAGTAGTTCCACTCGGTCATGGCGATTCGGATGTCTTTTCCTTTCAGGGAGTCCAATTTTTGACGGAGTTGCTGATGGAATTCAACCTTTCGTTTGATATTGTCGGCAATCTGGGCGGTATGTTCGATCAGGTCGGGTTTTTCCCGGCAATAAAAATGCTCCGCGATAAGGTCAATATGGTCGGCACAATCCCGCAGCAGGCCTTCGCTCCAGGAGCCGGCATTTCCGGAAGCGATCGGGATGATATCCGGGTCCACTTCGCGCATTTTGTCCACAACCCAATTGTGTTTTTGGACATAATGTCCCAGGCTCATATAACCGAGCTGCCACCTGCCCCACATTTCGTTACCGATAGCCCAGTAGCGAACATTGAAGGGTTCCCGGTCGCCGTTTTTGGCACGTAAAGCTCCCATCAGCGTATCGGTCGAGCCGTTCGCATATTCCAATTGAGCAGCGCAAGAGTAGGCATCGCCGAAACCTGTATTGACGGTCACCAGCGGTTCCGTGTTGAGCAGCCGGCAAAAGTGAATAAATTCGTGGAAGCCGAAGTCATTGTGCTCCACACCCGTCCAGGCTGGATTTTTGCGAGGCGGTCGTTTATCCCGGTCGCCAATGCCATCGCGCCAGTCGTAGCCGCTGACGAAGTTTCCCCCAGGCCAGCGATACATCGGAGCATTGAGCTCTTTCAACACTGCCAGCGTATCGGCACGCATTCCGTCGATATTGTCCGCCGGCATCAGAGAAACTGTGCCCACAAAACATGCCCCATCGGCCACCTTGATTTCCAGCTTGCCCTTTACTGTGTCGGCGCCTGCGGTAAACTTGAAGTGATATTTGATGTACCGTTTCTTCGAAACCTTAAACTGAGCGGAGTCTTTATCCTTCGGATTGTCACTCCAGATCAGCGATACCGTCACATTCGCGTTTTTCTTTTGGGGTTTAAGATAGATATAACCGATGTATTGTTTATTCTTAACCAATCCGAGGTCGAGCTGTCGTATGCCGCTGTCGGTGGCAATGAGCGGGGTGTGCTGGCCGACAAAGGAATCTTTATTAACCATTGTCACCGAATCGGCTGAGCCAATGATTTGCCAGGGTGAGGCGCCTACTACCGCAAACGGACTATCTTGGGGGACGGCCCGGGTGCCACGATAGGGCTCGTAATTCGCCGTGATGGGGAAGTAAAATTTGCGGTCTTCAAGCATCTCGGCCCATATTCCGCCGTAGATGCAACGGCCGAGGTGTTCAATAAATTGACCGTAAATGTACTTGGAGATTGGCTCGCCTGTTTTGCTTGTATCGATCACAACACTTTTCTGATTGGCCGCTATCGCCGGACGAAATGACCCACACAATACCGCAACCACTAAAAAACTAACACAAACGATTTTAACCCTGCTCATTTTACACCTCCTTTGACTTTGCAATATCTTTAATCGTATTAACAACACTAAAAGCTGAAATTGTAAGGGAAAATAGTATAAAAGCAACTCAATAAACTTTTGACCAGCGTCTCAGTAAAAAATATGGTTTTTTCCATTCGGTGGCTCGTAAGTATTTGATAACACGCCCGGCAGGACTCGAACCTGCGACCTACGGATTAGAAATCCGTTGCTCTATCCTGCTGAGCTACGGGCGCACGGATTTTTAACTCCATTTATATAACAACTTCTGGAACCTGGTGTCAAACATTTGGCAGCGCAAAAAAAACGAAAAACACCCGATAGTGTCAATTTAGTATAAGTCGCTCTCCCTCGCAGTCAGGCTATTCAAAACCTGATTCGCAGAAGCCGGGTCTTCGGACCGCTAAGTAGCATCTACTCGTTGTTGCAATACCAAGCTGGCCAGCATGAAGCTGCTCCAAGTGGATCGGCAGTTTCCAAATCCAGTTAGTAATAGTCGAACGTATTAGAAGAAGTCCGCCTGAATTCCGATTTAGTCCGTAGTGTATGCCAGGCCTCTTATATCAAAAGCATAGATTTTTTATGAAAAGTATCACCTAAGGACCTATAACCTGCAGACCATAAGCTCGAATCCTGCTACCTCTATTAGGACATAGAGATTAAATCCAGACCCATTTTTCAGCTCAAAATCACTGATTATCAACAGGCTTATATCGATTGGTTCAATATAAGCCCCCAATTGACACAAATCTGCGATATCAACCATGCAGTCCCAACTGCCACCTTAATCTACGGTGCCGATTCCGGTTCTGATGGCCGATACAGCCGAATATCATCAAAATATAATACACCTGAACCGCCGGGCTCAACTCAAAAACACGACGAGTGAAGTGAAAAATAGGTCATAGTTATGTCATTTTTGGGGTTCAGCTTAAAATGGCCTGCATTTGTAAAAAAATCAGAAACTGGTGAAAAAAGAAATTATACACTATTGTTAATAGGTCGATAAGAGGTGATGTCGCATAACATGCCTGTGGGGGTATTTGCGAGAATAGTCGAAAAAGAGGTGTAAAGAACGATTATTAACAATCATTTTAGAAGTCAGTTGTAGGAGAAATCAAAATGTCAAAAACATCAGTTAAAAAAAGCAGAAAAACGGTGACTAAAGCCAAGCCGAGTCCCAAGGCCAAAGCGAGCCCTAAGGCTAAAGCAACCAAAAAGACTGTCGCATCAAAGCGCCCGACAGCCAAGAAACGTGTAACACCGCAGGCCAAAGCAACAAAGAAAAGCCCCACCTTGAAGGCTAAGGCAACCAAAAAGACTGTCGCATCAAAGCGCCCGTCAGCCAAGAAACGTGTAACACCGCAGGCCAAAGCAACAAAGAAAAGCCCCACCTTGAAGGCTAAGGCAACTCGAAGCGTTGCCTCGAAGGCTAAACGAAGTGTCGTCTCGAAGGCCAAACGAAGCGTCGTCTCGAAGGCTAAGACAACCCAAAAAGCTGTCGCATCAAAGCCTTCGACAGCTAAGAAACCTGTAACACACAAGGTAACCAGAAAGCCTGCGAAGAAAGTTGCCCAAAAACGAAGCTTAGTAACAGCAAAAGGCGAATTTGATTTCAACGCCTTTTTACTGCCCACTTTGGCTTTGGAGCAATACGAGCCTAATTTTGAGGAAGAGGCTGGTGTTACGGACAAGGTTCATGGGTCTACCCGTTATGCCTGGATTGGTTCAGGCCAGTGCGGTGGAAGATTAGTGAAGTCCTTCCATGAATTGGGTTATAAAAAGGTCTTGGCCGTGAATACGACACACCATGACCTGGATTTGCTTGATATTCCCCAGAGTCAAAAGTTCTTGATGGACATAGGGGAAAAGGGTGCTGGCAAGGACATGGAAAGAGGAAAAGAAGCTGTCCAGCAGTACCAGCAGGAAATTTTGCATCTGACCAGGCAGACATTCGGTTCTCAAGTTGACCACATTATGGTTTGCTTCGGAGCGGGTGGTGGTACCGGCAGCGGAAGCGTTGTTGGATTGATTGAGATTGCCAAAAGATACGCGCGGTATATCGGACTGAACAATCCAAATAAGAATGTGGGTGTAATTATGACTTTACCCACCGTAGGCGAGGCCAGTTCTCCACTGGTCGCTGAGAATGCGTATAAAGTGGCTTGGGAGCTAAGTCAAATGGCTGCCGCAGGGAAGATATCGCCTCTTATCATTGTAGACAATGACAAGATAAACAAGATGTATCCGAAAATGACTGTAAAGTCATTCTGGCCCACTATAAACAATACTGTTGCAAGTCTGTTTGATATTTTCAACAGACTCAGTTCTTTCAGCAGCCAGTATACTTCCTTCGACTCTGTAGATTATCGCAGCATTATGGAGTCCGGCGGATGCTCGATAATGGGCCTGACTAAAGTAACTAAATTTAGCGATAAGTTTGCGATATCAGAGGCAGTGAAAAAGAACCTCGAGAAGACACTGCTTGCAAGTGGATTTGATTTACCAACCGCGAAAGTGGCTGGTTGTGTAGCTGTTGGCGGAAGAAAATTAATGGCCAACGTTAAAGGTCTGCAGGACAACATAGACTATGCATTTGATGTGTTGTCAGAGATAACCGGTAAGGCTACCATCCATCGCGGTGTATACGAAGACGGCAAAAATTCCTTAAGGGTTTACACGATTATCGGAGGACTGGAAGCTCCTACTGAACGGCTTGAGGAAATTAGAAGTCACATGACTATCGAGGTTCGTTGATTAAACGCCCAGCACCTCGCGAACAAATGGTTTTTAATGTTCGCCGGGTATGCTGCTGACTTTCCTTCTGAGGTAAGCCCCTGCTTCGCTTTTTCCCCTTCAGCGAAGCAGGGGCTTGCCATTTAGTCAAGAAAGTTCGCATTTCCGGTGCGGCTGGCAATGGATAAGTCTTGTTCATGTAATGGATATAAATCCAGCGTTTTTTATTTATGTGTGACCAGCTACATCCTCTAAAGGCTCGAAGCAAGAACTGTTAACAAGCGGCAGCATTGGTCTTACTACAGTTTTTCACCGCTTTCCAAATCATGAATATGGCGGATAAAATCATCCAGCTCTTTTTCGTACTTTTCAAGAACCTGAGTCCAGTGATAATTAGCTGGCTTGCCATCTTCGAAGCCGGGGTATGGAATCTTACGCTGGAACGTTTGCATGCTCTGAGCGAAAACGTAAGTATCACGCGTCAATTCTGTTAGCTTGCGGAAGTGAACCAGACTTTCTTCAAGGTATTCTGCCGCTTTCTTAAGGTCACTAATATCTTTGCTGAAGTTATACCTTAACACAAAAATAGCTGCATTGGCTTTGGCGGCATAATTTTCGCTCATAGCCCGGATGCAATGAATGTCATTATAAAGCCGGTCGAACTCCGCTTTGTTTTTCATTACATACGGTTTGGCTGCTTCTATTTTCTCAACAGCTTTTTGTGAATACTCTAAAATTTCCTGAATAATTTGTGGCGGTGTCTCGCCGGTGTGAGGCTGATGTTCCCACTCTTTCTGGACATTTTCCTGTAATCTTTCTCCTGAAGGAGACTGTGACAGCCATAAGTCCGGGAATGGTTTATAAGGCTGCGGATTGACAAGCTGATCGAGTGTCATTCCAAGTGACAACGTTTGGCGATTTCCCTCTGTAATACCGAAACGCCGAATCAGCCTTGGAGCACATTCGCCGGCATCATTATAGGCATTCAGAATATATTCGCCGGCTTTTTCACTACCGTATATTTCGGCGAGGCGCTGAACCCAGTATTTTTTATCTTCTTGTTCATTACGATTAGGATTCCAGGCGTACCGTGCCCACGCCTCAAACCACATCCAATCCCGCTGGTATTGTTTGAGTTTCGGCTCGACATTGTCAGGCGAATAAGGCCAATTCCAATAACACAAGGGATAGAGATGCAATCCTTGAGCCCCAAGACGTGTTTGCATGGCTTTGACGCATTTCTGGATAAACCGCTGTGAGCCGTATCGAAACGGCTCAAGGTTCGCAAGGATGTGGACATTAGCCACATGCCGGGAGCCCAGCCGGCTCATATTGAGATGAACTTGCTGCCAGGGGCCACGAGGCTCCCATGTGGTTAGTGACTCACCGTTATATTTCGCCATGGTGTAAAGATTTTTGTAAAGCGGCAAAGCTGCTTCCATGATGGCGTTGGGATCGGTTGCGTGAGCACGCAATATAATGGGCGGCTCCGCCGTAAGGCGTCCTGTGGATTGTGAGACTTCCAAAGCTTTCAAGCCGTCCTTCACGCCGGGAATAACCACTTTTGTAAACCATTCTACCTGATTTTCTTTGCCCCTTAACGCCTCACCTAAACAAACTAACAAGCCTACATTTGGGTACTTCTGGACAAAAGCGGCAATCGATTTACGATTATAATCAGCTACAAGCAGCGTCGGCTCTTTGTGCTGCGTACTAATGCCGTGCTTTTCCGCAAAAGGTTTGGACACAAAAATATTATAGAACATCTGAATGACCCAAATACCTCGCCTGTCCGCTTCGCGTGTAAGGTATTCGAACATCTCAACATTTTTTTCGTAAACCTGCTCAGAAACCTCCAGGGCATAAGGATAATCTTCGAGTTTTACTAAAGAGGCGAAAGGATGGCCATTCCACAAATAAAGGGTATTCATTCGGTTTTCAACAAGCAAGTCGAGGTACTCTTTCCAAAATTCTTTATCATAGAAGAAAGGAAAGTTCTCCGGCGTATAAGGATATTCATAAACTTTCCGTCCCGGCAGAAGTTGAGTCTTTTGCATTCCGATACAGGTGCCGCGAAGCACCATTGACGGCTTGTCAGCAAAACGAAAATCTTTTGGCAACGCACCGGCCTTTTTAATTCGGTCCGCCAGCTCCATACACCCATATAAGGTGCCGCTGTCGTCACCACCTGCAACTAAGGTGACACCGTTTTTAGATTCTAAAACAAATCCTTCACTTCCAATTTCAAAATTTTTGAGATCATTGAAGTCGGATTGAATTATTGAATCAATAATTGTGCTTTTCTTTATCGTACCGACAACTATCAAGGGCCGACTTTGGGGGACTTGAGATGCTTGCGTAATTGTAACTTCATAGCCCGCGTTTTTGAGAACAGAGCTGAGTCGCTCAACGCCAAACTGCACCCGTGGCACTACTTCTGGAGATGTAACAACGGATATTTTTTCATTGTCTCCCTTCATACTTTCGCCGGAAAGAAGGAGGGGAGCCACCACAAAAAGAACTATTGGCAAACAAAGAAAAAATTTCTTCATTTTATCTTGCCCTCAATTTTTTCAATGGCTTTTGAATGGTCAACAAGTTTGCCGTCCAAATAAACAGATAAGCCCTGGCCTTGCTTATATTTTTCACCGGTCTGGTCCCAGATGATTGTCACTATCTTTCCGCGATAATATACATTATCCAATGCAAACCACTTCCATGTGTTGGTTGGAATAAGCGGATAAACTACGATTTTATCATCAACACTTGGACAAAGACCAATCAAGCCGGATATGACTAAGTCACAAAAAGCGGAATGGTTATAATATCGACTTCTCGGATTGTCACCTTTCAGCCAGGCGCCGGTTTTCTCATCCTGATATTCGCCGATATATGGCTTATCATTTTTTCGATGCGCTTTTGCATAGGTCATCAATGCCTCAAAATAGTCCTTAGAGGATAAACCTGATTGTTTATAGTTTCGCAGTAAATTTGCCATGCCGACAAGTGTTTGAGTGGTTGCGAAGGGCCAGACTGCACCATCCCACTCGCAGCCGCCGACGCCATGCGAGCGGAACTTCGGATGCCGTCTTTCCGCAGTCGTCAAGCCAAACGGAGCTTTGAAGCCATTTGCGTCAAGAACCTGGAGCCAGGCTTCTTCAAAGCCAGAATCAGGCAGATTAAAGTACCATGGGATAAAACCAATTGCTTCACGGGCATCTGAGAGCTGGCCACTTTCAAAACGAACCTTGAAAAATTTCGCATCACTGTCCCAGAGATTTTTCTGCACAAGGTCTTTCAGTTGCAATGCCTTTTTATGAAACCTTTCAGATAGTTCCATGTCACCTGCCATTTCAGCTATTTTGGAAATGGCCTGAGCATTGCCGTACATATAGCTGTTGATGGTGGGCCTGGCGTTTTTTGCCTTTCTTGAGCCACTAATGGATTCCTCCATCCCATCACGAACATCGTATTGCCAGAATAAGCCATCGGGCAATAGCTTTTCCTCTTCCCATTTCTCATAGTCACGCACTAAGTCGGGTAGTAGCTCAATTAGAAACTTTTTATCGCCAGTGACAAGGTATTTATTATACAAGGCATCCGCGACCCAACTGCTGTATTTATGAAAATGCTCCTGGGGGCCCCTATTATTTCCGCGAAACCAAAACAGCACATAGTCATTTAGATATTGCTGATTCCTCAGCCAGCGTCCTTCATATATCTGATGGCCGAGTGCGCAGCTAATCGTGTTGTAGACGCCGGCATGTTTCACTGGCGTAATAAATTCAGTGAGAACAAAACCAGCCGGCGTTTGTTTAATATGCTTGCGGTACGTCCACCAGCGGTAGTAATAAATCTGCTCAAAGTCTTTATCCGGACACTCAAAGAACGGAATGTTTTCCTTCATCCATGACCAGGCTTCGGCATTGGGGATAAAGTTTACTACATCTTCATCATCGATACTGTTAAAGTAATCGACGTAGTGCTTAAAAGCCTCAGCATTTAATACCGGTTGATTTTGCGCAGTCACCTTGAAGTCTTTAATGTAATACACTGCCTCTTTGACCTTCTCATCGGCGCCCGGCTCATCCCAGCCCGGCTTAAATTCGCTGCCGCTTTTGTATTCCTGCACATCGTCTTCCAGCCGGTATTCACCTGTTCGAAAAACAATTCTCTCCGGCTCGCCTTGCTTGCAGGAAAATGCCCAATTCTGCGCAATTTGTTTGCCGTCTAATAGAACGGAGAATTGCCGCTTTTCTGCGTCGAGCATAATCTCGAAAAGATACCATTTCCCAACTCCCAGAGACGCAATCGAGGAATAATCTTCCATTCCATTCTTTGCTAAATACTCTTGATTCATACCAATCCGAGTTTGTAACAA
>CAZVUF010000031.1:0-16730 GCA_964629355.1 uncultured Pirellulales bacterium
GCAACCAAAAAATGACCGACTATGAATTAATCCCCAGGGTTATTTTCACCTTCCCAGAAGTCGCTTCAGTCGGTAAATCAGAGGAAAAGTGCAAATCCGAAGGCATCGATATTTCTGTTGGTAAGGGCTTTTTCAAAGGCAATGGACGCAGCGTCGCCCATAACGAAACGGCTGGACAAGTAAGGGTTGTGCGAGACAATGCTACAAATAAAATCATTGGAGTCACGATGGCTGGGTTTATGGCAACTGAATTTGTAACATTGGCAAGGACACTGATAGGCTGCGGACCAGACGAGCTTAGCCAGATAACATATCCACATCCTACAATATCAGAGACCATCGAAGATGCGGTAATAGACGCCTTCGGCTCTCTTTGAGTTGATCCATGAAAACTGCAACTCTATTGTAAGAATAAAATCCAATTCTTTCTCCTGTCATTTCTCCAAAAATGCAATCTCTTATTAGATTAGCAATTGTAGCAATACAAGACCTAATGGTTACTACTTAACTTTATACATTAATACTCAATGAAAATTAAAAAAAGTTGAAAAAATACCTACTTTCCGTAATTGACGGCTTTTTATCTAATTGTAACAATTATCAAAGTTGTCCCCATGGATGGGCGGTGGAAAGTAAAATGATATATTTCCTACCAATGTTTTTCAGAAGGATTCAACTCAAATAAGTAGAAACCTTATCGGCTATCAATTTTATTCAGGTGAGGTAATTAAGGGTTCCTACGGCTACAATGCCAACAAAGAGGAGGAGAAAAAGATGAAAAATCAAATTGTTTTTTGTGGGATGCTCTGTTTCGTTTTTCTAGCATTATTATCGAGTAATGCCATGTGCAATTTGGATGATGGATTGGTAGCTCGCTGGAGTTTTGACAATCCTCTCGATCCTGGCCATGATGATACTTCCAACGGCCATAACGGAACTATTTATGGTGCTACTTTAACAAGCGGAATATTTGGTAATGCATTAAGTTTTAATGGAATAAGCGATTATGTATTAGTACCCGATGATGATGCCCTTGACCCAACATCAACACAAGAGATTACTATCGCAGCCTGGGTTAATATCTCCACTTATCAGGCTCCTGGAAATAGACAATTTGGCATTGTAAGTAAGATTGCAACATCGGGAAGAGACAATGGAAATTATGTTTTTACCATTCGTAATCAATATGATCCATTTACCGAAGGTAAACTGGATTTTGGCATGGTATATGATGGATTACATTTGCAGGATGTTTATAGCGATTCCCAGGTCCCTCAGAATCAGTGGGTTCATGTCGCATTCACTCACGATATTTATCAAAATTCAAAATTTTATATCAATGGGATTTTAAATGCGACTGATAGCTCTACTCTTACTACAGATTTTGCAAATAGTGAGAAGGACTTAACAATTGGTTATACGAACTCATATGGGGACTATTTTAAGGGCTCCATTGATGAAGTAAGAATTTACAATAGGGCGTTAAGTAGCTTAGAATTGAAAGAATTAGCCGTAATCCCAGCACCTAGTGCCTTGCTCCTCGGAAGTATAGGCGTAGGGCTTTTAGGCTGGCTACGAAGGCGCAGAACGCTTTAGCTTGCCGCTTCCCCCGACAAGGCTCGGGACAGACATGGTTTGTGATTAGTGAATCGTGTATTGTTGGTCATGGTTGAGAAATAGAATTTGTGAGTAAATTGAAGGTCTATAAGGTCGAACTCCTGCAGGTCCTGCCAGCATGGCACGGCAATCTCATCCATAATACATGGTTGACTTCTTGCAAGCATAAGGAAAGAACCATTGGCTATGGATTCAGTGAGCGGTCGCAGGATAACCCATCAATATCAAAAGTTATTAGGAGGAAGATGAAATGAAGACTTTGTTGAAACTAACATATTTATTTGTGATTGTAGTGTTGCCTCTAAACGAGGCGAAAGCCGGTTTCACTATTGTCTCTGAGCTTCACCGTATTGAGGGTGAGATCCCGCCAACAGATAGTTTTCTCATTGTAGCCACAACGCCCGTCAGCTACACCATCTCTAACCAGTATGCAACGGTTACAGCTTCTGCCGGCTATTTCACTGTTGAAGCCTGGACAGCGGGAGGTTCATGGACCTATTCTTCGTCAGCAGTTTCGACATACGTTTTCACGATTGACCAGCCAATATTGGCTGTCTCATTGAATGGTTGTATTCAGTTCACAGGTGATAATGATGGATACTCTGTAAGCTACTCGCTTACAGATTTGACATCGACCACCTTGATTGATCAGTTCAGTTTGTTCCCACCCTGGCCTGGAGCTGATGTCACTTATGACTCCCGCATGACCTTAGACGCAAGTCACCTGTACCAGTTACAGCTGGAGGCAACCGCTGGTTCAATTGATGGGGGCAGTTCCTTTATGAACGCCGAGCTCACCACCTTCATTCCCGCGCCTTCAGCTTTCCTATTGGCGGGCATTGGCACAGGCTTTGTCAACTGGCTACGCAGACGCAGAACGCTATAACAATATCCATACAATAGGAAGCAAATAGGGCTACAAGTTTAATATTGTGGACCTCTCTATTTCATGTGATAATGACCCCCAGGGTAAACCTGGGGGCTAACCAGCATCAACAGGAAACAATCCTTCGTTTCTGTCCGCTAAATAAACCGTGCAATTCGAGCAATCCGCAGTTAAAATTACATCTGTGAAATCTATGGCTGAAAAAACTATAAATCAACCTTTACACATTCGCGACTGCGGCCTTGCCGATTACAGAGAGATTCTGCAAACACAACACGAACTGCTCGATAAAAGACGCAACGGGGATATACAAGATACGGTTTTAATAGTCGAGCACCCCCCTGTCATCACCCTCGGAGCACGGCAGAACGCCAACAAACTATTAGCCAGCCAGGAAGATTTATCAAAACAGAAAATTGACGTAGTTAATATTCGCCGAGGCGGCGGCGCAACCGCCCACAACCCGGGCCAATTGGTTTTTTATCCGATACTACACCTGCCCGCTGCCCCGACTTGCGTCGGGAGACACAGGGGCAAGCAGGAACTCGGTCTTGGAATCACCGAATATATCCGAAAGCTGGAAACAATAGGCATAGAACTACTTGAACAAATTGGTGTTGCTGCCCACCGCCGAAAGGGTTTTCCAGGTCTTTGGATGTTTCGCGAAAATTCGAATTTTAATAAGATTGCTTCAATCGGCGTACGCATTTCAAAATCGGTTACATATCACGGCATGGCAATAAACATCCAAAACGACCTCAGTATTTTCGATTTACTTATACCCTGCGGTCTTGAAGGTGTAGAGATGACATCTGTGCTGAAAGAGACCGGCAAGCGTCACTCAATGAGCGAGCTAAAGAAAAAATTAAGCCAACTGCTTATTAAACATTTTTCCGCTCCAAATGAGCCACAAGTCACGAGCGACGGGATACGTAAGTTACCGCCATGGTTGCGCAGACCCTTACCAACCGGCGAGACTTACAAAAAAGTTGAAAATATATTAAACACACTGAATCTACAGACAATATGCAACAATGCAAATTGTCCCAACCGAGGCGAATGCTGGTCAAGAGGAACTGCGACGGTTTTGATTTTGGGCAATATATGCACAAGAAATTGTAAATTTTGCTCAGTTTCAACCGGCAAACCTGCCCCGCCGGACCCTCGCGAACCATCACGCTTAGCGGAGATGGCGAAACAAATGCACTTGAAATATTTAGTAATCACAAGCGTTAACCGAGATGATTTGCCGGACGGCGGCGCCAGCCATTTTCGAGACTGCATCAACTATGTACGAAAAATATGTCCCGATATCAAATTTGAAATACTCACTCCAGACTTTCGAAACTGTCAGACAAAAGCTATGAAGGTATTGCGGGATGCCATGCCATTTGTATTTGCTCACAATATTGAGATGGTGCCTTCTCTGTATCCGGTTGCCAGAGCCGGTGGTGACTATCAGCGGTCTCTAAATTTGCTAAAAGCAGCAAAACAAGACCTAAACGGAGTCCAAACCAAATCCTCTATTATGCTCGGCCTGGGTGAAACCGATGCCGAAGTCGAACAGGCATTAAAAGATTTGCGAGATGTAGGCTGTGACAAAGTTACGATTGGCCAATACTTAAAGCCATCGAAAGATTCACTGGAAGTTATAGAATATATAAATCCAGAGAAATTTGACTATTGGAAACAGAAAGCAATTGACCTGGGATTTTCCTGGATTATTTCTTCACCGTTTGCGAGAAGCTCATATTTCGCAGAACAACAAAATACGATTTCCTAAACCACCACACAACCGGCCATTACTAACAGACATTAATCAAACACAGTAACAGTATTTATCTTATCTGCTTTGCCTTTATGTCAAATATTTCTTATACTTTAATTGATAGCACAAAAACATTTTGCAAACCGCATATAACAGAATTTTACCTGTAGCAAGCAATGGGATTCTCCAAAGAAATAATTCACCAAGTCCATTCTCCACAGCAGCGCTGCTGTAAAGGGCAAAAACAGCGCGGTGCCGTTCTTATCATATCTATGATATTTATACTCATTTTCTCTGCCTTAGCTATTAGTATGGCGACCATCTCCGGCACAAATGTGCAAATTGCCGATAATCAGCACAAGGTCAATAACGCATTTGTAAGCGCAGAATCCGGCTTTGAGATAATGAAGTACTGGTTAAATCGCGTTGACATCCCAGACTCGACTGAACCGACCGACATAATCAGCGCTATAAAAGATTCTTTGCTAAATGACCCAGAATTCAAAGAACTTTCAAATATACCGCTTAACTGCAACGGCTCTCAAATAACCATTTCTTCTGTTACGTTGTTTTCAACTGATAATACGAGCTTCAGTGCGGTACTTAGTCAGCTTAATGATGATACTGTGCTGTTAGATGTTACTGGCTCAAACGGGCAAATAAGCAGAACCATAAGAGTCAATTACAATATCGAATCTTACACGAGTCCAATTTTTAATTTTGGCCTGGCCACTAAGGGACCTCTACATATTAACGGTAATCCATCACTAACAGGTGTTAACAGCCCGCAGGAAGCAAGTATTTACATCGAAAGCCAAAATGATGACCTTGCATTGGATATCAATGGTAATTCAGACCTTGACGGTGACGTAAGTATTGTTAATGCAGATGCTCAGGTTAATATTCATGGAAATGTTTCAATCGGTGGTGAGTCAGGTCAGGCTGCAATAGATAACCACATCTTTATAGGTGTAGATGCAGCCGAGTTTCCCACGCCCGAAACAGAGCACTTCCGACAGTATGCGACAGGAGACATTGTCGATTCATCGACTAACACTAACGGTAACATTACGTTTACAAACGCTATTGTGCTGCCAGGAAGTGACCCTACATTCTCTGGAAATACAGAAATAAACGGAATTCTTTTCATCGAAACACCTAATAAAGTGAAATTTACGGGCAATTTAACTATCAGAGGTATTATCGTTGCCAACGGCGATGTAAACTCTCCTTCTGAACAAAATAAGCTGACGTTCACTGGTAATGTTAACACATACCCTGTCAGTCAGCTACCAGAGGAGCCGGAGTTTGATGCACTTCGGCAGGAAACCGGTTCATTGATTCTTGCTCCAGGATTCAGTGCCTCTTTTCGGGGTAACTTCTCCACGCTGGATGGTTCAATTGCAGTTAGTGGCATCGAATTTACCGGCAATGCAGGCGGAACCATCAAGGGGACGGTCATTAATTACTATGATACTCCAACTATCTTGAAAGGTAATGTTAACCTCAATTTCGATCGTTCAGACAGCACCGATGCTCCTGCAGGTTTTAAGTGCATACAAGTGCTGAAATATAATCCTTTCTCCTACTCAGAAATAAACCTTTGATTTTAAGTTTCGCCTCTTCTCCTTTATTTGACTACATCCTGGCTAAATCTGTCAGCTATTTATCAGACGCCAACTCTACAAAATCCCTGTGTTGCCAAATCTATCAATTTGTCATAAGCAAAGATGGAGTTACATTTTAATTCACGTGAGGGATCCCTGTTATTATCAGACATTAAAATGATGTGAATAAAATAAGCGCATTTACTTTGCGTTTTTTGCCTTTGCGGCGAATATTTCTTATATTTTAGTTGGCACTTGGAAGTTTTATCTAAAAACGCATCTTAAAGGGGTCTTTTTCAGCAGGTGGGAAAATGAATCTCACCAAAGAAATAATTTATCAAATCAATTTTCCGCAGACGTGTTGTTATAAAAGACAAAATCGTCGTGGTGCGGTTCTAATCATATCCATGATATTTGTGCTGATATTTTCCGCCCTGGCGGTTAGTATGGCAGCGATTTCCGGCGCGAATGTCCAGCTTTCCTCAAATCAACATAAGGTCAGCTCAGCTTTATCAGCTGCCCTTTCCGGCCTCGATTGCGGCAGATACATAGTTAAAACAGTTGCACTTGAAGAAACCGGACGTAATTTTATCTCTGATGATGAGGCTGACCAGGTTTGGAGTGATTTATGTCAATATCTCCAGAACATCGGTCTCGATGGACAAACAGTCGGCTCTTCGAGCCGCTTCACAGATTCCCTGGGAAGTGGTGACCAAATCACAACTGCTCAAATAAATTTCGGCAGCCCAAATGCAAACTTTGCCATAAGGTTTTATCGATATGATGATGATTGCCATACAATCAAATTGCAGGCAATAGGAAGCGTTGGCGAAGTAACTAAAAAGATAACGATGGATATGGAAGTTACAAAAGACAGGGAGGTTTTGAACTATGCTATTGCCAGCAGAGGCCGCATGTGGCTGACCGGCAATACTACTATTCATGGGGATATTTTTAGTTCATGGGACCGCCCTGAGATTTCACCATACAATATGACCAGTGACTCAAGAGTGGAGGGCACCATCAATACTGTTCTAACTCTGGAACAGATTCAAGCTCAGGATTATCAACTGGAAACCCTTGATGAATACGGCAATCCAATGTTTGATGAGGAAGGAAACCGTATTTATAGTCCGGATGACGAAATTCAGGCATATCACGAGGGCATAAATTACAGTCAACCATACGAAGACATACCAGGCATGGATATAAGCGATTATGATACTGATAGCTATAATTCTGGCCTGACCACTATTCCATCGTGTCCAAGCTGGCAAAGGGTGACGGAATACTTTCCTCATGCCGCCGGCAATTATTCCCAGCCGAGAGATGGTTCCAGTACATCCTTCACTCGACACGTATATCAGAATCAGACCTTCACTAATGCGCTTTTGCCCTACAACAGACATGCACTCTTCAGAAACTGCACTTTTGAGGGTGCGATGTACATCGATTGTTCTAAAACCAGCACTTCCAAATCGTATACAAACAACGTACGATTTGAGAATTGCACCTTCAACGGTATAATAATTACCGATGTACCGCAGCCATTTAACTGGAAAAACAACTGTCTGTATTTCACGGGGGAGGCTACATTCAACAATCAGTCAGATATTCGGGAAGCTACAATATTGGCGCCACACTTCAACGTCAACCTGGGTAATACCAACCCTCAACAGAGTGACAACAATATTCTTACCGGGGCCATAGTCGGAGGGATTGTTGATATACGCGGCAATGCACAACTCTATGGGACGATTATATCAATGTATGACACGACTCCATGGAGCAGCGGATATGTAACTAATATTGGTGCCACCCTTGACGATGGAGGCTCAGAAACAACTGAGTTAGGCGATATTGGCGTCATCTCCATCACTCCCGAAGAAGACAAAATGCTGCCGAGCGGGATCGTGAGCCCTATCATTATTAAGCCTTTGCAAAATACTTATTGTGAAAGTTTGTGAAATTGAAATAAATCTTTGCGATGTTAAACAATACAAAAATTGGTCCATTTCTGAAAGGTAAAAAAATGAAAAGACCACTGATAAATATGCTAATTTTAGCTGTGCTCCTGGCAGGGCTGCTCATTGCCGGTGAACGTATCTGTCAAGCAGTCGTCGGTTCCAACACTATGACTGTCAACTACTCCGATACAGACCCAAATGAGCCGGAGCCCGAACCAGAACCGGAAGTCGTTTAGAACAATTTCCAAATCTCTACATGATTGAAGATTCGTATGATTAGGCCGAACCACATTAGGTGGTTCGGCCTTTTTCCCTGTTAGTAGCCAAAATTTAGCTCGGGTTATCCTCAACCGCTCGCTCTAAGTTTATTCTTTGAATGTACCAGCCTCCAGATGAATCTGAGGGCCTACCCTGAACAGATTACGTTCGCCAAACGCGAACGCTCTGTTTACATTTTGTCTTCGGATAAAGTCTATACAAAGATTCTTAGCGATTCGTCTTATCCAGACCCCAAACTGTTCACTATTCTGCAAATGGTTTATATCAGTAAAACCCTTGAGTAATGCCTGCTGGGCGATATCTTCGTCATCATGGCTGTTACTAAGCATGCCCAGACAAATCCCAAACACGTGTCCTGAATATGCCTCGACAAGCTCCGCGTATGCTGACGTATCACCATTACGACACGCCATAACCAATTTTTTTTCTAAGCCCTCTTTCAATTAAGAGCTCCCAATATCGGCTTCTGTAATAATGACGAACGAAGTTGCAAAACCTGACAGCTTTTTTCTGAATTTGTCTTAAATCATTATTTTAGTCGCCCAATATAAAGCCGCTGCATTTTTCACTCTGTTCCTTGCCTTCTTCTGTCTTCTCTTAAGTTCTGCTTTTTGGCTTTCGGTTATTCGCCTGAATTTGGTATGATTTGGAAAAGGTAATAGACATTTATAAAAAGCTGACCTGATAAGGAGTTGTAAAATGCTTGAATTTTTATTTTGGGAGCTTAATCAGCAGCGCATAATTGGTAATGCAAAGGCTCAAGCGGCAGCAGCCTCAAAAAAAGCTGTTGACCTAAAAGCAGAAGTACGTGAGCTTCGCCGGATAGTAAACAAATTAATGCTCGTCACTCAAGCGTTATGGGAGATCATAGCCAAAACAAACCAATTGGATAACAAGCTGCTCATTAAGAAAGTGAACGAGGTTGATCTTCGAGATGGAAAGCTTGACGGCAAACTGAAAAGAGCCGTTAAAAAATGTGCTTCATGTGGTAGAACACTACACAGGGAACACTCCAAGTGTCTTTACTGCGGCTCACAAAATCTACAGACTGGTCCATTTGGTACATGAAGACAAGCTAATGGTATGAATGAACGTGAGTAGTCACAGCAGCGATGCAAATATCATCAATTCGATGGAATTTCACTGTTGACGTATATGCAGAGCGGTTTCATTTGAATTTCACGAAGCTGATAATTTGTCTCGACAAGGTCGGTTATCAAAGCAGTTTGATTAAGCAATGCTTCAATCAGGTCAATATTTACAAGAGTCGATTCAGGATTATATCTCGGCAGAACAATAAATACATATCCGTAATTATTCAGCTCGGTAGCCAATTGAGCTGCGGTGATACTAATGTCATCCACTTGAGTTATAACCGGTTCTACACCATCATCAACCCTGGCGCAGAGTTCTTTCAAAAAAGGCACGTTAATGTTCAATTTTGAAAATTCCTCACAGTCGCTGAACCAGGAGTTGCCCTGTTTATCCATAATCACCATCAAAGGCCCATTCTCAGGTAGTATGTCAAAAATTCGGGGCACAAGCTGCCCACTTAGCACCGAGCTTGTAGAAAACATTGTGTCAAATATATCCATTTATCTAATTCCTTAATATGCTTGTGAAAGATTAGTCCTAAAAATATGTCGGTATAATCAAACGACAACTTTTTAAGCACTCATATTCTCAAAAGAATTCCAGCCCAATTCTGCCAAAATAAGCTGATTATTGAGTTTCGAAGTGAGTTTATAGGACGTAGCAGCGTTACTGTGTAAGCAAGATATGTTTATAAGCTTAAAAAGCAAGCATTGATTTTAACTTGGCCATAGGAAATCTTTTGCCGGGACAGGCGGTTGTTTGTGCCCCCGGTGTTGTGTTATGGCCATAAATACGATTTTTGGGAATCCCATACCGTTTCTGCAGAAAATCGATCAACTTCACAAGTGACTGCATCTGTCGCGCTGTAGGTACCGACTGATCAAAGTTACCAACCAGACAAATTCCTACCGCACTTTCATTAGCCCAATTGTCGGGTGTTTTACAATGTGCTCCTGTCCGCTGTTCGTTCCAGCGAAACGTAACCTCAACCTCCCCGTCACCACTGTCAGTGCCATTACCTATCACAAAATCGTAACCAACCCCCTCCCAATGGTTACCTTCCCTATGCCACTTGTCAAATATAGCAGCATTTCCATTTTCTGTCCCGGAATGGTGCAGTACTATAGCCGTCCACTTCTTTCCCGGTTTTGAATATGGCAGCCAATCCGAAGGCACACTTTTATCAATGCTCGTTTCCATTCCCGCGGGCTGTTCAATCCTTGTCTGCGCCTGAACCATCCCATAACCTGGACTTGTGGTTTCATACACAATCCTCGGCATTGGCTCTTCAATATACATGCAACCACTCAAGACAAAAAAACAACTGCAAATAATAAAAGTTCTAAAAAACATTCCCTTAATCATTTCCACCTGCTGATTATTTTACCGTGTCTTTGTTTTACTAAAGGTATTCGTGCTCAACTTTGGTTTTTGGTTAGATCAGGCTTCTCTTTATATCTGACCATGTGTACACGATTACCACGCTCGTTAAACTCAACCACATCCATGTATGAGCTTATTAGAAGCAAGCCCCTACCTGCGGTTTTATAAAGGTTTTGTCCAAGTCTCGGATCCGGTACCGTTTCCGGATTAAAACCTTCGCCTTGGTCCATAATATATATTTCAACTTTATCAAAACTAACTAAATAGTCAACTCTGACCTTTTTGCTTGGGTCCATCTTATTGCCATGCGTGATGGCATTAAGAAAAGCTTCTTCTAATGCTAAATGAACCGCAAAAATATCATCCTCGCTATAGCCATTGCCCTCAAGGTTCGATACAATTCGCTCATACACATCACTAATAGCAGAAGGCTTACTCTCGATAATTTCCGAACCACTGTTTGGCGTTTCTAGCGCCATAGGCTTACACCTTCCTGTGTCGGCCTAGCCCACACAAACAAAGTTGTTTGAAAATTAATCACATCGTTCTTTATCCATTTTATATATAGTTTTTACAAACCGACTAAAAAGAGCCTTGCAACGCTCTTTAAGATAGGGTTTCAGTTGCACTTTCAATATCTTTGTAAATATCGAAAACCTTTGTAAGACGCGTTATCTTAAAGACTTCGTGGATCTTCGGATTTATATTACAAAGTCTCAACTTGCCGCCACATTCGTAAATCCTCTTGCTGATCCTTATCAAGAGCCCTAAGACAGCAGAAGACAAAAACCGTACATTGCAAAAATCTAAAATCAAATTGATCCGTTCTGCTTGCTCAATGACAGACATGATCGACTCTTGCAGTGCTTTAATGTCATTCTCTTCCAGAATTTTCTCATCGGTAAAAGTAACTATCGTTGCATTCTTGATATACTCGACACTTATTCTTGGCTTAATTTCAGCCATTTTAACCTCCTTAAAAAAACCGTAAAATTGAACTGAAATCCTATGCCAGAGCAATTCAGATGTCAAGTCTTTTGCATACCCGGAAAAATTTTAACTTTCTGTATATTTTTTAGAAACTCACACAATTTAAAATATGTATCATGAAATTTGCAGATTTTGTTTATTTTAGAGATAAAACACTTGCAATTTTCAATGCCCGACACATAATAAGCATGAGGGGCTTATTTGCGGCCCCAGCCTCGGTGTCTCTTTAAGGTTTAAATGCATAAGTAGTTTGTAATCATCTTTGCATTGCGATGAGGGTAAAAAAGAAGCCGACAATAAAAATCGAATATTGAACGAGGAATATCGAATGTCAAAATAGGATGGAAATAAAACCTTAACGATTGTCGGTTTCGCCATCTAATACACCGAGGCTACGTTTTAGAGCTGCTATTGCTTATGCGGTTTTTTAGTGCAGTATAATCGTGCACAGTGGATAAAAAAATTCTATAAGATAAAAGCCTATTTTAAAGGAGATTAGAATGAGAATAAGCAGATCTACAGGATACGCGCTGCTGGCGGTCGGTTACATTGCCAAAAACCAAGGTAAAAAAACCGTTCTGTCTCAGGATATATCTAAGAAATATGACATACCTCTGGAATACTTGCTCAAGATACTGCAACAATTGGTCAGAGCAAATGTACTAAATAGTAAAAGAGGACCTCGCGGTGGATTCTCGCTGGCCAAACCAACCAAACAGATTACAATGCTTGAAATGATCGAAGCTGTCGATGGACCTATGATCGGCCAGCTGAACATAGCTGAGCAGGCAAGTGGTGAGAAATTTAGCGTTCGAATTGAGCAAGTTTATGAAAAAGCAGTTGCTCAGGCCAGAAGCATCCTCGAAAAGGCAAAACTCTCAAGTTTGCTCCAGGCCTAAAAAATCCGACCACAGATTAGCTCTGTTGAGCCGAACAAAATCTGTCGCCACAATTCTGGATGTTGACAATTACGTCGGGGTAGGCTTACAAAAAAGCACGAGAATACACTATATGCCCTTTTCTGTAGAAAGTCTTGTGTTCTTCTTTGTAGCCCTATGCTCTGCTACTCTGAGATATTTATTATGGATATAAGAGAATTTCAAAGATTAATTGCCCAAAAATACAAAAAACGCGATCAAGAAAGAGGAACCCCCGCCACGTTTATGTGGTTCATTGAAGAAGTCGGAGAACTTGCCACCGCTTTAGCTTCTGGAGATCAGGCGAATAAAGATGAAGAATTTGCCGATGTTTTTGCCTGGCTTTGCACTTTGGCCAACATAAGCGATGTGGATTTGGAAAAGGCCTGTTCCAAATACACTGACGGCCGTGTGAAAGGTTTCAAGCCTAAGTAACATGGTTTTACTACTGCTGGTCGGGGTATTGTATTTCGCTTTCTTCTCTACAGGTTGTCAAAGCTCGGTAAAAACACCACCCTAAACCGCCAATAATCAAAAGCAAAACAACACCCAAAATCAGGTATGATACGCCGCTAAGCTCTCTTCGAGAGGTCAATATCTGTGTTTCAAGCTCTCGTTGCGGAGTCGAATAAATCAAATAAAGCGCAACGAATCCGCTAATATCCATTGTAGCAAAAACTCCTGCCCAGCGTACTATCCATGACGATTGCACAGATGAACAGTCGTCCCTGCCGAGCACATAATTACTAACAATAACCGCTATCACAGACGGTGGTAGCGTAATCCACAATAAGATTTTATTGCTATGGCCCTGCAAGGCTGATACAAACAGGATTGCAATCAACGCCGCTGAAACCAGTGAAAGAACAAGAGCAACAGCACCACCGGCTCTTCCTCTGATATACGACCGACTCTTATACTCCTTCTGCCAAGGCCGACCGCCCCGGCCTTTAATCAAACTTACCAGCACGGCTGTAACAGGAACCAAAATCATAACCGACAGTCCCAAACAATTGGCTAAATTCCAGGCTCCGTCTGGCTTATGAAGAAATCCGCTTTCCTGCGTCAAGTCATCAAACAGGCTCCAGACAAATAGTGCCCCTAAGATAATCGGGACGAAGATTCTAATCAGATAATCCCACCATACTCCCAACCTCCAGTCGCTTCGCTCATTTGCATGACGACGCAACAGGTCAATTCGCCATAGCCAGCCCAGAACTATACACTCCAGCAATCCGAGAAACGCGATTCCCCACGTGCCGTCGATAAAATTGTTTATAACTCCGATCCAGTATAAACCTCCCTGAGTAACATACACAACTCCAATAGCAAGGCCGATTAAACTCATAACTGGCAGCACAACATCTCGTCGCCAGCCGGTCTTATCAACCACCGCCGCAAGTACCGACTCAGTGATCGAAAACGCTGAGTCAATACCCAGCGTAATCAGCGCAAAGAAGAACACAAAGCTAAACCAGGCCGAATGAGGCAATTGCGCCAACGCATACGGAAACGCCACAAAAGCAAGACCAGGCCCACCCTCAACCACCTGTTCCATCGGAACAGGCTTACCAGCCTGGGCTGTGACAAAAGCCATACCTCCTAATGTGGCAAAAACTGCCAGACCCGCAATAAAACTGGTCCCAAAATCAGATAGAGCTATTATTGCCGCATTATTGTTAAGATCGCTCTTCCTGTGAAGAAAACTCGCGTATGTAATCATTACGCCGCCAAAAGCTAAACTCAATGAAAAGAACGCCTGTCCAAAAGCATAACGCCATGTGGTTGCCTTTGCCAGCTCTGACCAGTCAGGATTAAGATAATAAGCCAGACCTTCTATACTACCTTGGAGTGTCAAGCCTCGCACGGTAAGGATAAATAGCATCAACCACGGTAAAGGCACCGTCAGCCAGACAATCCTGCCAACCAGCTTAACGCCTCTGAATATGCACAGGTACATAACCCCCCACGTGATAACCAGCGGCCAAAAGATATTCCACCGAATTGAGCCTAAAGCCGGACCTGGCGGATTGTCGAGCGTGTATTGTGTTGGATGACCGAGATAATTGTGAGAAAAGAAATCTTTTGCTTTCTCAACACCCTCTATTCCTTCACCTGCCCACGGCAGCTCCCCACCTGTCAGAATGCCCATTACACTAAAGTAAAAAAAACTAAAACAGTATGCCAGGATTACCGTGTAGAATGTAACAATAATAAATCCGAGAAATATGCTCCACCAGCCAACGAACTCAAATCTTTTATGGCTGCGGGCAAAAGCATACGGCGCAGCCCGCTGCGTAAAATGTCCCAGACTAAACTCCAGAATAAGCATCGGCACGCCTACTACAAACACAGCGATTATATACGGAATCAGAAATGCACCTCCGCCGTGGTCGTATAGCTCGTATGGGAATCTCCACAGATTACCTAAACCCACTGCCGAGCCGATAGCCGCAAGGATAAATGCACCCCGCGTCCCCCAGCTTTCTCTCTGCTCTCCAAGAAGCTCCGCCATAGTCTCTTATTTCAGTGCTTTTCCCTGAGCACAAAGATGTGCTTTATTCTCCTGTGGTTTTATATTCGCGTGTTCTACCCCCAGCAAATCCAACGTATTGCGTTCTATGATATTGCGAATGTGAACCCGGGGAACCGTCGGCAGGTTCGTGTCAGCCAAAAGCATATTAAAGCCAAGCAGCGTCTCTATGCACTGCCCCGCTTGGCTGTCCGGAAAGCCACTTCCGAACAAGAGCTTATCCATCACGCCGCGTTCGTGGGCTGCCACCACAATATTATAAGTCTGCCAGACGCTGCTCGGCTGAATCGTTAAATCTGCATACACGTTTTCGTGCTTCGCTACCATAGCCAACGTCTGCTCGACAAACGGCATACCCATAGTGCCGATGATAATTTTTAGAGCAGGAAAAGTTCTTGCCACTTCATCAAGCAAGTACGGCTGAGCATATTCCAAAACAGCTTCAGAGCAAAGATTAACATCGCCGTTGTGAAAGAAGACCGGCAGTCCCAGCTCCTGTGCCGATTCATAGAACCGCAACGCCCTGCTGTGGGTCGGATGAAACCCGAGGGCGCTACAATATAGGACTGTTCCTTTAAATCCGAGCTTGTCTTTGAAGAGTTTAAGATTATTGACACCAATTTTATCTTTAACAGGCTCTACTACTGCAAAGCCTATCATTTTTTCTTTATACTTTTCCACGTACTCAGCCAGTTTCTCGTTGACCTCTTCGCTCGGCCCATCTGAAGTAGCGAGCACTATGCAGGCATCAACCGTCTGCGCCGCTTCCAAATGCGCAGATGTTTCAACATCATTCGCCGCAAAATCTATATGTGTATGACAGTCAACTATCATAATTCAGCCCTTAAATTATTTAGCCGCTGTTAAAAACGGCTCTAAAAATAGGGATTTATCTTATCCCAGCCAATTTCCCACGTCAAGAGCAAATATTTCTACCCTATTTTACGTTATCGGCTTACCTCTGCTAAAATCTTGTATTTAATCTTGCTACGGCTTGAAATGGCGGACGATATCTGACAAACAATCTAAATCTATTTTTTATATGCCAAATCGATGAGACACAAAAGTCCCATAATGAATAATCAATAATAGTTGACAAATTATCGTAGGTTTTCTTGACCTGCCGGCTCGGCTAATGTAGTATTTTGTCACTATTTTTTAATTTTGTCACAAGGCCTGCGGTGAAAATTCTTGATTTTTTTTGAATTTTTACTATAACTGCGTAGTCTGTAAATTAGAGGATTCCGCCTTGCCTCTGCGTCTCTCGTCGCAAGACGAGGCAGCAGGCAAGCGAAACCTTCGTCTTTTGTTTGATCGGAGTGTTTTGTGGACTGTCCCGTTTGCAGAAATGCGATGATTACTCTTGAACTGGCCGACGTCGAAATTGACCACTGCACCGACTGCGGCGGCATCTGGCTCGACGCCGGCGAGCTCGAACAACTGCTCAGCGAGCATGAAAAAGCCAAACAACTGCTCGATTCCTTCAAGGTCGATTCAACCTCATCTGAAAAGCCGAGGAAATGTCCCATCTGCGACAAAAAAATGCAAAAAATCGTTGTCGGCTCCAGCCGACCGGCTCTGCTGATAGACAAATGCCGCAAAGGTGACGGCCTGTGGTTCGACAAGGGCGAATTAAACAATATCGTTAATAAAGCACAGTTGGATAAAGACAATAAAATCTCAAAATT
>CAZVUF010000032.1:0-15986 GCA_964629355.1 uncultured Pirellulales bacterium
GCAGTGCCAGATTGTCCGAGACATCCCTCATTTTGTAGCTAATACCGTAGACGCGTGCAATGGTGGCACCCTCACGCTGTAAATCTATGTACTCGACTGAATCACCCCCGAAGACTTTCACGGTGTTAGGCCATTGGAGCGATGCTGACCAGCCGTCGAGTGGACCATGATTACCGTGCACTATGTACGCCGGAATCCCAGCTTCCGCCAGTCTAGATAAGCCTCGTGAAAATGAAGTTGTGCCTTCAAGCTTTTATCTGCCGAATTATATATGTCACTACAGATTGCCACGAAGTCAACGCACTTGGAAATCTCTAAATTAATAATATTGGAATATGAATTGTAGGTGGACTCAAACAACTTATCACGAAATTCCGGATGTAATTCACCTATGCCCTTGAACGGTGAGTCGATATGAAGGTCTGCACAATGTATAAATCTTACTGTTGGCATAAGGTTTCTACCTTTACCCCCGTTTAGCATTAATCGAACAGTTCTTCTTCAAACTAGGAATGTGCGTGAAATACCGTGTAATTCTGTAATCCAGCTACAAGCCCCAAGTAGAAGAAATTTTCTACCCAATACATCATAAGAAACACTCATGGCAATTTACGGTTTGTCGTCGGTCTTGTCAAGACCATTAGCGCAGTGTACAGCTTCAAAACTTTATTATCAATATAGAAAAAAGTCCTATTCCTTATTTACAATAACTGCAGACGACTGTCAATTTGGAAGAGGAAAGGACATACAATTGAGGAATGGTTGAAATAAGCATAAGGCGAGCAGTATCTTCAGTGGAACGATCGCTTCCATTCTCTTTTCATCGATATGGATTTTGAGAAATATAGGTACTTTGGTTAGCAAATAAAGCAGTACTGGGAGATATACTTTATCACCCAGATTCTATTGTGAAATCGATGCTTGAGATTCAAGACTGCCAAAAATTGGATGATGGCTCTAATCGAGGTCAGCCATGACCCGCGAATTATGAGCCAATTAGGCTATCAAGACAACAGAAAGCACCAGACACTAACCTGCAGTAATAACAACAACTTACCGGAAATCCGGTGTTTGGTGTTTTCCCTATTTTTTGCTGTTTTGGCGGATTTTTTTAGAAAAATGATAGAAAGCATTCATTAAGGCGTTGCGGGGAATCACCATATTTGCTTTAATTGTATTTTGCAGTAATTGAAAGCCAAGGATGGTATGATGAGATGCAAATGTAGTTCGTGCAAAGAAGAGGCTATCTACCTTGAATCATTTTGCTGGGAACATTTGATTCAAGAACATAGGGACAAATATAAAACAAAGCTATTGGAAAGCATAAGGTCGAATCCAAGTATCTATGGAGAAAATTTCCAATCAGTCGCTATAAAGGATATACAATTCCCTGAATTCTGCTCATTTCAAAGATGTAATTTCCTAAATGCACATTTTGAAAATGTAATATTGAATCGCGTCGACTTTAAAGGTTCTAATTTCTCATATGCAACTCTTAAGGATTGCCGATTTAATTATGCTGATTGCCGTGGGATTGATACATTAATGCAAAATGCTGATTTAAGGGAGTCCCACTTTCACGGAGCTTGGCTGCAAAACGTGGATTTTACGAATGCTGATTTGCGAGACACAATTTTAATCGATGCAGATTTAATTGGTGCCAAGCTTAAAGGCACGATGTTATATGCGTCACGTCTGCTCAATACCAGAGTTCGCCGCGAGAGCTTCTGTAATTTCGATCCCAAACTTGTAGGAGCTATCCGAGTCGGAGATGAATATACAAAAGTGGATAATGAACTGGTCTATACGCCACTTCATGCCAGGTTTGTATATACTCTACTAAAAAACAATTTTCGTTCAATTGGTGAATACTCAGATGAACGCTGGGCCAGAAATAGAGAAAGATCAATGGAAAGGGTAAGGTTATTTCGGCTTGGATTTCTGAAAGATAGATATTCCGACGCGCTAGCAATAGAACATTGGAATCCTGAAGATAAATATAGGATTTTTGAAAGCAGAATATCTGCCGTTTTGAAATGGTTCGTTCGGTGGATTCTCAACTACATTTTTGGCTATGGAGAGACTCCATCAAGGTTCATCGTTCTATCGGCCGTGATAATCATCCTATTTTCCTTTTTGTTTTTATTTTTGGGATTCGAATACACTTTGGGTGTTAATAGGGTTGTGTTAATCGATAGGGATATTTCAATCGATTCCATTACAATGCCTAACATTCTGGATGATTATAAGACTTCATTATATATGAGCGTAGTCACTTTCACCACTCTTGGATATGGTGACGCTCATCCAATAGGAGTTACAAGGATTCTTGCCGCCACCGAAGCCCTACTCGGATTTTTCGTATATTCTGCTTTTGTTGCGACTTTTTTGGTTAGATTAAGGGAACAATGAATCATTATGCTAATTTATTAGAAATTTTCAAAAGTGCCTAAGTTCTAATAGAAACCAAAAAGGCATAATCGCAATCAAGAAATAGGATACCATGCCCAAAAATCTATATGATGCGAGTTGGCTTTGGGCTTTGCCCCTGCCGGATGAACGTTTTCCCAGCTTGGATGCTCTTCAAAGCTTTGTGGAGACAAGGGAAAAAACCTCTTCTGAATTTGAGCGAGCCCTGAAACAGACCGAGCTAAAAGTATTGCCAGAAGGTTCCATTATCGTAAATGGCAATTCCCCAGGAGCCAGGCTATCGCATTGGGTTTTCGGTCAGCTTTGCTATTCGGTCGGAGCACCAGCGGAATACTTTCGCACACCTCCGGCTGAAATAGCCTGAAATTGCCTTTCGCACGGGCTCCTTAGGTCAAATTATCACTGTAAATTGTTTCTGAGAGAGAAATTTGATAATCTCGATACCGAACCCAGGAGAACGGCTTCCGGCTTCACAGGGCCAAATCACTGCAGAATCTGCGACACGGATGCAGTTCAGCAGGTTACCTAGACAACAGATGACAGCGGCTGACACACCCCACCCGCACAATCCATTTATGGATCGGAAAACAGCGGGCTGTATGCTTGCGATCAGGATATGTTTACCTTCATGGTCTACGACGAAAATCCGGTCGAAGTGGGTAATGCCAAGCTTGGCCGGGGCTTCTTTTACTGGAACTCCGAAACTGGAGCCGCCAGCTTCGGGCTAACCACATTCCTATACAACTATATATGTGGCAATCAAATAGTCTGAGGTGCTGAGGAAGTTCGGGAATTGCGGTTATTCCATAAAGGCGAGGCTCTCAACCGTCTCCACAACCTTGCCCTGCCTCGGCTGAATCAGTTTGTCGAGAATCGCGCTTACAACAATGCGACCAAAGAAACCGTTTCAAAAGTGATAGCGGAGTCGATTGCCAAAAATCTGGATAAAATCCTAGAATGGTTCAAAGCAAGGCCGTTCACCAAAGACGAAATCACCAAAGCGCGGGACACCGGAATTGCCGAAGGCAATGACGTAACAACAGTCTGGGGCATGGTTCAGGGCATAACAGCCTATACCCGATAGCCGCCATACACTAATTGACGCGTCAATCTCGAACGCCGTGCTGGCACCCTCCTTAATCTCTAAAACCGCACCTTCATCAAGAGCTTTAGCCCCTTCAAGCTCCGTTATTCAATTGCATTTGCAATTGCCCATCAAAAACGCTATATTCAAAACAGCCCATTATTGAATGAGGGAATTATGGAAATGACAATTTGGGACTTGAAAAAGGGCGACCGCTTCAAAGTCGAAGAAGGCCATCTTTGTGAAGTTGTCACGCCAACCGAAGACGGAAAAGGCCTTGTCGCAAAATATCTTGACGGCGATCTCAAAGGCCAGGAAGATTTCGTCTTTGAAAAAGAGATTGATTTCAAACAACTTAAAAACGGGTAATTTATCCCCGTAATCACAACGTAGATACAATCTTAGGGATTGAAGACATTCAGTGCCTTTTCCCTAGCAATTTAGTTATGATCCGGTCGGGACATATTGACTTATGCCCGAAATTGAATATATTAAATAGTTGGGAAACGATTTCTAGGTCAGGTTTAGTGTAACCTAGAATAATAGATCACTGGACAGTATTGTGTGTGGACTATAAATCTAGGTGAATCTCTGCAATGAGTAATGGTGCATTAGAATTAACTGAGCGGCAAGAGGGAGCTGTACATAGTCCTCCAGAATCTCGTTTACTCGTGTTAGCCGGACCGGGTATAGGTAAAACTGAGGCAGTTACCAAAGAGGCCTTTCAGCTTATATTCTAAGTTTTTGATGTGCCAATAGTCTTGCATTATTGGGATAAGGGGGACTGGAAAGGTTTATTAAGTTCGGAAACAACTTGTAGCTATAAATATGCGGGATAGTAAAGAGCTGTCTGAAATTGCCGTCATGATTTACAATAAAGGAGAATATAGAAAAACCTGGGAAGAGCTCAGTCCAGAATCTACGGGTCTCTTGGATTGCAGAATCGTGTCTGGAAGCACCAAGCGGACCGGAAAGGAAATACACCCGGTTGTAAGGTTTTTTGATTTAATAAAAGAGGCTACGGTGTATGGAATACTTGGAATGGAATGATCTAATAGCAAGGCATTTTTTTAACGAAGAAAATGCCGGAAAAGAAATATTGCTGTACGTAAACGATAAAATTTTGAGTGAGATTGGGGAAAAAGGCAGCAGCAGTGTTGATGATTTTATCCAAAGCGTAATGAAAGGACCGCCATGGGTTTCTCGCTCAGGTTTTTGCCAGAAGGCTCTGCAAGCTTTCGAAAACTGGAGGGGGAGAAACCTAGGATATCCACCTTATATTTCTTACTTGGCCTGTTTTGTTTTAGCTGCGGGCATACACGGCGATTTTGATCCTCGCGCCTATTATCCAAGGCTTAGGAAGCTACTAGGTGAGAGCGATGACATAAGCGGTTTGCCTTCTTTTGACAAAATGATCCTGCTTTGGGATGATTTAGAAAAGTGGAGTGTGGAAGATAAGCATGAAGAACTTGGAAGATTTGCTGTAAGAATAAGAGGCGGGTGGTGGAAAGTTGGATTGCCATTGGCCCAAACAATTATTTCCAAAGATGAACAGAAGCGCCTCCCTGTCCTTTTTGAAGCTGCGAGCTTAGACCCTTCGGCACCACCTTCTCAGCAAGTTATGTTGAAACTTATGCGTTATTATGGCAACGGAATTTTTGAAAATAGAACCTTTAAAGTGCTTAGCATAGAAAAAGGAGAAGACATAATTCTCCAAAACAGCCTAATTGAGATGGTTCTTGAGGAACTTGAAGAATGGGACGGTGCAGTCCAATTAGAAGAAGCTGTACAAGACCATGATAAAAAACAAGCACATAGAATTAACAGCGTACTAAGGGTCTGCCTTAAGTACGACCCAGTATCTGGACAAGCTAAAACTAGTCTTCGTTTGAAAACCAACAGAGCTTACCCAGAGGACGGTTTAACATTCGAATGCAAGCAATTTCCTGGAAAATCGTTTTATTGCAAAGAAGCATATCTGGGCTGGTCAAAGAGCTTAAAGAAAGAAAATTCGGAACTGCTGGACGCCGCAACCATTGACTGGATAGGCGGTATCGGATTTGAAGACCAGGAACATAATTGGAAGGCGTCACTTAAAGGAGATAAAATTAGGCTTTTTATCCCCGGGGAAGCAGAGGGTATGCCTGGATGGGTCGAGACAAACAGGCTTGACAGGGGTATTCCGTTTTTAGTCTCGACATTTGGGATTACTGCAAATAAAGTCCGCGACTGGGGCAAGTGCAGCTGCGATTCTTTCAAAGAACTTGAGGTAAAAGGTTTGCCAGCAGGATGGTCGCTTTTCAAGGGGCTAAACGCATCAGATTCTTGCGAAGGCATGGATGTGCTAACCGTTTCTCCTTCTGTACGCCTTCTATTGCGGGGAGGCGTAAAGATAAGAGGGGGGAATACTTATTTATATACTTCACCGCCTTTGATAGTCCTGGAAAATGCGGCTGGGGAGGCAAGTGTTGCAGTTAACGGCAAGGTATTAAGAAGGGAAAGAGATGACAGGCATGTCTGGAAATTACCAGATTGTGTGCAGCCAAATGAAATACTAAGGATTGAAGCAAAGGCAGGAGAGTCTGAGTTAAGGAAGATATTACGCTTGGAAGAACCGAGCCTGCCAGATTCTTTTGATGAAACTCCCTGGCGTAACGCAAAAGGCCGGATTATTCCTGACGGCTCGAGTCACACAAGGATACGCGGAGCTGTAGTGGAAACAACCGGAACTGAAAACAGGCTTCCTTCACTTACCTTAAGGCCTGAACGCTCAAAGCGTCTAATTCTTATTGGCAATATTCCTGGGCAAGTAATGGAATGGCCAAAAGATGCCTTTCCTTCCGGCTGGGAGCCCGTATGGTCAATTGAAAAGGAAACAAGGAAAAAATGGAAAGTCTCATGTTGCAGAAAAAGCCTTGACTCTATTCCTCTTCCTGACATGACCGTTCACCCTGTAAAAGGAAAGATGGTGAAGGAGTGGAAGAAGTATGCCTGGGTAAGAAGGAAAAAACTAAAAATGCCTGAAATTCCGGCAATCAGGCAAAAATGGTTAGAGTTTAGCGGGGCGGCTCGGAATGTCTAAACAATTGATATACGCTTTAAGCAGCATAGGGCAGGTCACTTTGGATCGTTATAACGAATTGTTCAGGATGCTCTATTTTCCTGTTTATGGTTCTGTTACAGAAGAGGATGAAATAAATCACAGGAACCTGATAAGCAGGATATTTGAATCTCTAGGGTATTTTGAATTTGATTTTAAGGCAAGAAAACTTTTTATGTGTCCACCCGCTTTGGTAATGTTGCCTTCCCAAGGATTACCAAGGTGTCTCTTGACAGGGGCAAGAACTCCTGCCCTGTTGGCAAAAGTAAAGAGCGCAACAGCAAAGAAGAGAAATATCGCAAGAATACACAGGCATTGTCAGGCTAAAATACCGCTCACGTTGCCGGATGTCATTTGGGTTGAAGCAGCAGATATTGATTCGGTGAGGGATATTGCAGATGAATCAGGGATTTTGTTGCCTTCGGATACTCCTGCCGGGTGGGAAATGGCAAACCTTTCTGCTTCGATAAATGATATTGAAGGCGGGCTTGATTTTGTAAAAAGGGAAGATATTAACTGGAAAAAAAGAACATTTGACAGGGAACGGCTCAGGTTTGGTCATTCGAGCAGGGAATTGGATGACTGTTTGTTAGCTGAATACACTCATCCCCTGACCCAGCAAAAGGTACATTGGATATGGAACGGAGCCGCCGCTTCTGAAATAAACAGGGATTGGGGAAGATACTCAATATTAAAGAATTACAGTAAAAGTATAATCATGTATGATGAATCGAAAGAGTATTTGGGGATTCCTTTGACAGTTCCGCTTCCAAGAATACTCGCGCGGGCAGCCGCATTATGCAGTGGAAAAGCACCCTTTATTAGCAGGATTGATTGCCAAAGATTAAAATTGCCCGGTGCTCTACTGTTTTATATATATACAGAAGTTCCGGGAGTTGTGGCTCAAATTATTGCCCAAAAGACAGGGCAACAAATTATGTTGGGCGAAATATATATAAAGAATACAGGATGATTATGATTGACCCGATAGGAGCATTTGAAGAAATAAGGGAGAACTTTATCTTATATGTAAAAACTGCCTTTGGCACAAGATTCCCTACGATTGAAGCGGAGAGAGAAGCCCTTTTACGCCGTAACAGGGTCTTGACGCAAAAGCCATGGATTGAACCGCTGCCACGTTATATAAGCAGTGGGAAAAAGATACCCGATCTAAGCGCGCGGGATTTACCGGGTCTTAACGCAGCGAGCCGTGAACTGTTTAAGAGTCTAGTTATGAGCGGCCTGTTTGGTGATTCTGAATTGCATTCCCATCAGGCTGAAATGTTATGCAAGGTTTTACAGGGCCGGAATTGCGTGGTTACAGCAGGCACAGGTTCCGGAAAAACCGAGGCTTTCCTTCTTCCCCTGTTTGCACAACTTTCAAGGGAGATCACAACATGGAAATCTCCTGGCCAGCCGCATGCTCATCTGTATGACTGGTGGGAAAATGACGGATGGAAGGAAAGCTGTAAAGAAAGGACGAGGTTAAGGCGGTCTTACCGCATTCCTCAACGGGGCCATGAGAACCGGCCTTCTGCTGTCAGGGCATTAATTCTGTATCCAATGAATGCTCTCGTTGAAGACCAGTTGACAAGGTTGCGCAAAGCGCTCGACTCTGATGAGACAAGGCAATGGTATGAGCAGAAAACAAGAGGAAACAGGATATACCTGGGCCGTTATAACAGCTCTACACCTGTACCAGGGCACGAAAAAGAGAGACCGGCGCAGAGTGGAAGGGAAAGATTTAACAGGGCAAAAATTGACAAGCTGGTTGATGCAATGAAGGAAATTAAGGGCGCTGCCAGAGCAGCCTCTGATTATGCCTCTGTTCCTGACAACCCTGATCCTGAGAAAGAGCAGAGCATCTTTTATTTTCCCAGGATGGAAGGCGCTGAGATGCATAACCGGTGGGACATGCAGGACGACCCCCCTGATATTCTTATTACGAACTTTTCGATGCTCAGTATAATGATGATGAGAGAGTGTGATGAGAAAATTTTTGAGAAGACACGCTCTTGGTTGGCGTGCGAAGATTTGCCGGCAGCTGAAAGGGAAAAGGCTAAACAAAACAGAATCTTTCATCTTATTGTAGATGAGCTTCATTTATACAGAGGGACAGCCGGGGCAGAAGTGGCTTATCTCACAAGGTTGCTTTTACACCGTCTTGGCCTCCAGCCAAACCACCCGCAATTACGCATACTTGCTTCAAGCGCATCTTTAGAGCCTGATGATGAACGTAGCAGGCAGTTCTTAAAAGACTTTTTCGGCGTAAATAATTTCCAAATAATAAAGGGGTATCAGAATCCGGTCAGGGAGCTGAAAAGCGGGGACAGATATCTTCCTGTTGCCCCTTTTATTTATCTTGCTGAAAACTCAAAGAATTTAAGCGATGAAGTAATCATAGAAGCAAGCAGGCTTCTAACAGGAGAACAAGCAGGAAGTACTAGTTTGTTCTTTGAAGCTTTGACAGAAAAAAATCTTGATTTGAGAATGCTGAATGCGTGTAAGAAAAATGATACTATTCGCGCAGTTTCACTGAATCAGTTTGCGGAAGAAATATTTGGAGAAGCAAGCGAAGAGATAAGGATTAAAGCTGTACAGGGATTGCTAATCGCGAGGAGCATTTTTGACAAGAAAAACATTCCACACTCTTTGCCTTCTTTCCGGTTGCATTACTTTTTCAGAAACATAGAAGGTTTATGGTCTTCAATCAAGCCGCATGAAAATACCAGTGATAATAGCCCTGTTGGAGAACTATACCCTTCTTCAAGAATTATTTCGGATGAAGGAAACAGAATTCTTGAGCTACTTTATTGTGAACATTGCGGTACTGTGTTTTTGGGAGGAAACAAACTACTGCTTCAGGGGGAAGGTGAACTTGAACTCTTGGCGACAACGCCAGACATTGAAGGTATTCCTGAAAGGCAAACAGCGAGATTCGTCGAGAGAAGGACTTATGACGAATATGCTGTTTTCTGGCCGATGGGAAGCCAGGAATTTATCAATCCGGCAAGGTGGAGGCAAACAAAGGTCAACAGAAATGATTCCAACCGTTCATCGTGGGCAAGGTGGCTTCCTGCCAGCTTAAACATGCAAACCGGTCACATAGACCGCACCCATGAGCAAGCTGAAGAAGGACCTGACAAATGGGTAAAGGGGTACCTGTTCGATATTCAACTGGGCACGGAAGATACACCTGAAACATTCCGTGCCTTACCTTGCATCTGCCCGGCTTGTTGTTCGGATCATACGAGAAGAAGGCGCCCTTCTCCTGTAAGGGGATTCAGGACCGGTTTTTCAAGAGTAAGCCAGATTTTCACAAAGGAGCTTTTCTACCAGCTTCCGGTTTCCGGCAGGAAACTCGTTGTTTTTTCCGACAGCAGGGAAGATGCTGCACAGATATCAAACGGGGTCGAAAGAAACCATTACTCTGACCTTGTACGGGAAATGGTCTATGACGAGCTTTTGATGGAGGTCACGGGCGAACCCGGATTGCTGGAAGATATTGTGAATGGAACGGATAATTACTCCAGAGCGGCGCAGGAATATATTCGCCGTCACCCGGATGCGGCGGAAAGGTTAAGAAGGCTTGTTGATACAGCTTCTGCTGATGAGCAAGCTCTGCCTGCTGCATTGCGTGACCACGTATTTGAAGCAAGAAGAAATATAGAGGAGATTAGAAGACGCGGCCAAATCCGTACAGTGCCTGTTTCGTGTATCTTGCCGCCTCCGGATGATATTTCTGATTGCGGGACACTTATTCGCAGATTGCTTAAGACAGGAGTAAATCCTGCTGGAAACGATATATTAGTTCAGGAGCACGGGTGGGAAAGGAGATGGCATCACTGGACTGATCTTTTTGATTTTGACTCCCTTAACTGGAGGCAGAACTTGCCCCAGGTAACAGGTGTAATTATGGCAAGGGACAGGATATACCAGAGCTTGATAAGGACTCTTTCTGATTTATTTTTCAGCCGTCTCTATTTCAGCTTCGAATCTTCCGGCCTTGGGTATCCGAAAATTTCCCTTCCCGAGGAAAGGCTCCGGTTTCATGCTGACCGGGCAGGTTTAGACCCGGAAGTTTTTGAGCAAACTTGCGACTCATTTCTCAGGGTCTTGGGAGACAAATACAGGCATGACAGCTCTGAATATATTCAACATGATTTCCCGGTTTACAATAATCAGGTTACTGCTTCACTCAGAAGACCCATCCAATTTATAGCTGCAAAATCCCGTGTTAATGCACAAGGGCTTGGCAATGCTGTGTTTGATGCGTTGAGAGAAGCAGGCCATGCTAATGCCAAGATAATTACGCGCCTTCTTGACGTGAGGGTTTCTTTGAGTAATGATCCTGTTTGGACGTGCAATGCTTGCGGAAGGCGGCATCTTCATCCTTCGGCCGGCATTTGCACTAATTGCCTGTCGGAACTGCAAGACACTCCTGATACGACCTGCGGTGCTATCTGGCGTAATAATCATCTTGCTAATGCGGCAGCAGAAGGCCGGATGCCCATAAGGATTCATTGTGAGGAGCTTACAGCCCAGACCGATAACCAGCTTGAAAGGCAGCGCCATTTCAGGGGAATGATAGTCAATCTGGATGGTCAACCGAGGGAATTTATAAGGCATGTGGATGAGATCGATGCATTAAGCGTTACCACAACTATGGAGGTTGGTATCGACATAGGTAATTTGCAGGCTGTGATGCTTGCGAACATGCCGCCTATGCGATTCAATTACCAGCAACGTGTCGGCCGGGCAGGAAGAAGAGAACAAGCATTTGCAGCCGTATTAACTCTTTGCCGCGGCCGCAGCCATGACGAGCATTACTTCTCAAATCCGGAAAGGATTACAAGTGAACCACCGCCTGTTCCGTTCCTGACGATGAATCAAGATGCGATTGTTAAGCGGCTGTTGGCAAAAGAGTGTTTGAGAAAGGCCTTCAGAGATATAGGCGTAAGATGGTGGGATTGTCCGGACCGTCCTCCCGACAGCCACGGTGAATTTGGCTTCGCCGGTGAATGGGCGCAATACAGGCAGCAAATTAATGACTGGTTATCGGGCCATTCAGAAGACATATGTTCTGTAATAGATACGCTTGCTGCCAGTTCGCGGGAAGATTACTTTAACTGGATACAGAATGATTTACTGGGCCGTATTGACCATGTTGTGAGCAATCCGGAGATTGCAGGTGAAGGGCTTGCCGAACGTTCAGCCGAGGGAGCAGTTCTTCCAATGTTTGGCATGCCTTCAAGAACAAGGGTGCTGTATCACCAGCTTTCCCGGGACAGGGAATTCACCATTAGCCGCGACTTGGAGTTAGCTATTACAGAGTTTGCTCCCGGTGCTCAGAAAACCAAAGATAAAGCAATTCATACAGCAATAGGCTTTACTGCCCCTGTTTTCAGAAGACGTTTACAATGGGCCGCATCGTCTGACAACCCTTTGCCATTCAGGCTGTGGCTTCAGAGATGCAAAACATGCGGTTATACAGCGACTCATGGCACCCAGCAATCTGTAAGTTCTTGCCCGAATCCGCATTGTAATCAACAAATGGATGATGAGGGTTCCTTTGTTGAACATCAAATAACAACTCCTCTTGCTTTCAGAACCGATTTTAGCCGCGGCGATGACGCCAGGGATGATGATAATGTACATTTCGGTATTCCTTCTGCCCTTGCGGAGACTTCGCTCCGCCTCGTTACTACCTCTCCTGAAGGTTCCAATTTTGTGACATCCCTTTCAGATGACGGAAGGGTATGGAGGATTAATGATAATTCAGGAAATTTATTTAAAGGCTCTCTAGGGAATACTCCCCCGCCACCCAGTTCTGAAACCCGGGTGCCTCCTTTGGAACACCAATGGATAGACACCAGGTTCAAGGACTCCTCTGGGAATGCTGAGAGAGTGGCTTTGGCTGCTGGCAAAACAACGGAGATATTGAGGATACACCCTGCGTGTGTTCCTCAAGGCCTTAATCTTAATCCGGTTCATTCTCACAGAGCGGTCAGGGCGGCAGTTATTTCTGCCGGGTTCATGCTGCAGAGGGTCCTGGCTGATAATTTTGATATAGAGCCTGAAGAGATTGAAGTTGCAAATATATCGACGCGCGCCCTGCCTGACCAGTTGAGAGTCGGCGAGATTGTTTTGAGTGACCGCCTTCCTAATGGAGCGGGATTTGTGCGGGAAGCCCACAATAATCTATTAGAGATTCTACGCGAAATCTGCAATCCCACATTACAGGGCTCGTATGCTGAATTCTTTCAAAGAGAGGGGCATTTAGCGTGTGATTTTGCCTGTTACGACTGCCTTAAGGTTTATAGAAACATGAGCTATCATGGATTACTTGACTGGCGGCTCGCATTATCATATCTAAAAATCCTGTTGGATAGAGATTATTGTGCTGGACTGGATGGAAATTTCAGTCAAGTTGAGCTTACGGGCTGGTCTGATATGGCAAGAAAGGTACGTGATAATTTTGTGTCATATTTTAATTATCAGCCTCAGGAATGGGGAATGCTGCCTGGATTCATCGCCGGAAGAAACAGGTATCTGGTAGTCCATCCATTCTGGGATACGGACAGGCCCAGTGGCATACTGGGGGATGCAGTGAGGGCCGCAGGCGGCCGGATCGCGTCCTTTTTTGACACGTTTAACCTGTTAAGGCGCCCCGGGTGGTTCAGGACGCAGATGCTGAGATGATAAAGCATATGACCAAGAAGATTAAGAATAAGATAAGTGAAACGAAAAGAATCCCCGTGCTTTCATTTTTTACAGGGGGCGGGTTTTTAGACATAGGTTTTGAACAAGCCGGTTTCGAAGTTGTGTGGGTGAACGAAGTTAACAAAGCTTTTGCAGACATGTACGGCTATGGTATGACGTTATGGAGAAAATCTTTTTTTCCGGATAGTGCGGAAGCGCGCATTTCTGCAAGAAGAAATATTGAGTATATATTTGGTCCTGAAATTTTGAGGGATGCATTTAACGGGAAAAAACCTTCTTTTTTCGGAATTATAGGAGGTCCTCCGTGTCCTGATTTCAGTCCGGGGGGTAAAAACAAAGGGTGCTATGGGACGAATGGCAAGCTTTCTAAAACCTTTGTTAATAGGATTTGCAGCATTAAGCCATCTTTTTTCGTTTTTGAAAATGTTCCAGGTTTGTATAAGACAAAAATACACCGGGAATTTTTGCGCAAACTGGAAGACACTTTAGAAAAGAAAAATTATTGCCTGGATTTGAAAATATTAAATTCCTTGAATTTCGGACTGCCTCAGGACAGGGAACGGCTTTTTATTATTGGCATTCAACAAAATATAGCAAAAAAGTGCTTGGGCTACAAGGTGAAGAATGACGAAAGAGAATGGTTTCAATGGCCCAAACCCAAGTACAGAGATGCCAAGGAATCGTACCCGTGGCCTGATATTGCGCGAAATGGACAGAAGCCTGCAAGACCATCAGAAATACCGGCTGAACTTATGGTCCATTCTTTGCTCAGCAGGGAAAATGATCCTTCAAAACTACCAAATGGGAAAGACTGTTTTAAACCTTACTCTGCAAAGTTCGGTTCAATCAGTGAAGGCGATACACACAGAAAATCATTCAAGCGTTTGCACCGTTTTCGATTCAGCCCTACTGTATGTTACGGGCATAATGAAGTTCACCTGCATCCCTGGAAGAAAAGAAGGCTGAGTGTCAGGGAGGCAATGAGGATACAAGGAATCCCCGATACTTACGCTCTACCTCAAGATGCATCATTGACGGCGAAATTTGCGGTTGTTTCGAATGGGGTACCTGTTCCTCTGAGCTATGAGGTTGCCAAGAGTTTTTTGAACTTCTTTAAAAAACAGAGGTAAGAAAAAATGGCTATACATAATACTTCATTTAATTCCGCGCGCAATTGACTATGGATATTTGGAATAAAGAAAAACGCAGCGAAGTAATGTCAAAGATATTGAGCAGCAATACCGGGCCGGAAAGGCGCGTGAGGAAGATTCTTTCGGCACTAGGCTACAGATACCGGTTGAACGTCAAGAATCTACCAGGTAAACCTGATATTGTTTTACGCAAGCATAATTCAATTATTTTTGTTCATGGCTGTTTTTGGCATTTACATTCGCAATGCCGGGATGGGACCATTCCTAAATCAAGAACAAATTATTGGAAAGCGAAGTTGTTAAATAATAAAAAACGGGATGCAAAAAATATTAAAGAGCTGAAGCAAAAGGGATGGAAGGTTTTAAGGTTATGGGAGTGTGAGATTGAAAAAAGCCCTGATAGAGTTATTAAAAAAATAGAAAGACTTCTCAAAGCCGGTTAAATCTAAATTATAAAACTTCAGATTTAACCTGACACCGTTGTTTCCGTCTGTAAGGTTGAGTCCAGGATTTTTTCTTTAGCCAGGGGCACCGCATCAACAAAGGTTTGCATCGGCGTTTTGCCAAAGCAGTATTTGCCACTGTGCGGCCGTTGCTCGTTATACTCCAACAGCCAATTATCGACATCCTCCTGCAATTCGTCAAGACCCCGGTAAATCTTTTTTCAGAAGGCGATACGACAGAACTGTTGAGCATCGTCTTGTGAAACCACTCGCAAATACCGTTTGTCTGCGGATGCTTGGCCCCAGTTCGTGTGTAATCGATGCCCTCGCCCCCCAGATGCAATTAGTATTCAATGTGTTACCGGTTACTGCGATACTCGATCCCTCGGCCGATGAGAATACGAAGCAGGGCCGTCTGACGTTTTTTAGACAAAGGATTCATTCGGGCAACGCCGCCCCGGGAACGCTCTTGCCGTCATATAGCTTGGCAAGAACGATATTGCTGTTGGTGTCAACAAAATTCTGCAGATCAATCTGAACAACAATCGCCTCGAGCGCACGGACGTGGAACTGATTTTGTTCGGTTAGATAATCCTGAAGCTAGGTCTTAATCTCACCCTGGATTTATTTCCTATTTTCGGCATTCGCCAAGGCCGCCTTCCTATTATCTGTAGATTTTTAAAGCTATTTATTTGGACGACGTCGGGAAGGACTTTCCTTCCCCCTTTTGCTCATTCTTTTGATTGATGCTTCAGTTTCGGTTAGGACATCTCTATTGACCTTACATTTTGATTTTTCTTGTTTGTCCGAAATGCTGGTGAAAAGTCGCAGAAGACCTTTATAGAACAAGTCCATTTTCCTTGCATCAGGAGTGGAAAGGTTTTTCAAATCGTCCTCACTAACTAACTCCGGATTGTATACGCGGGCAAAGGCCTCATATACGCCTAGCAATAAAACATCCACTGGTTCTCGCGAAATCTTTTTCACCTTATCAAAAGCGCCAAAGAATTCCTCGAATAATCTACCTAGTTCGGAACCCTCTAATACAGTAGTGA
>CAZVUF010000033.1:0-15685 GCA_964629355.1 uncultured Pirellulales bacterium
ATGGAAGGTAAAATTGCAGTTTTAGGTGACACCGATTTTGTGATGCCGTTTACGGCGCTGGGAGTGGATACGTACCCTGTTGACCAAACGCAGCAGGTAGTTGAAGCTGCCAAAAAGATAGCCGGTGGCAAATACGCCCTTGTTGTGGTTGCTGAAGATAAGCTCAAAGCTGCCGAAGAGGCTTTTGCGGCTTACGAGGATTCGCCAACTCCCTGCGTTGTGGCGGTGCCGTTTACAACCGAATCAAAGGGCCTTGCAACAGAGACGTTGGGAAAAGTACTAAAAATGGCTACAGGCATTAATATCCTGCAAGGTGGTTGATACCGGGCGGCAAGGAAAATTCAAAAATTAGAATTCAAAAATAAAAATGACATATAAAAATGCAAAATGTGAAAGCCATTTTTGAATTTTGATTTGTAATTTTGATATTTGATTTTTGAAGTTTAATTTCAAAGTTAGGATTTTGACAATGGATGAAACAAGAACAGGCAGAATTGTTAAGGTTGCAGGTCCCGTTGTTGTTGCTGAGGACATGGCTGGCGCGCGGATGTATGATGTTGTTCGTGTCGGCGAGCTGAAGCTGATAGGCGAAATCGTGGAGCTGCACGAAGACCTGGCCTCGATTCAGGTCTATGAAGAAACCGGCGGCATTGGCCCCGGTGAACAGGTAATAGATACGCGGGCCCCTCTGAGTGTCGAGTTGGGGCCGGGCCTGATTGAGAGTATTTATGACGGTATCCAAAGACCGTTAGATGCTCTCGTAAAGCTTGAGGGCGAATATATGAGCAGGGGCAGCTCCCTGCCCGGCCTGAACAGAGAAAAGAGATGGCACTTTAAGCCGACTGTAGAGAACGGAACAAAAGTGGGCACAGGTGACATCGTAGGCGAAGTCCATGAAACAACACCTGTTTTGCACAAGATTATGGTGCCGGCAGGAGTGTCCGGAACTTTGCAGGAAATAAAAGAGGGCGACTACACAGTCACTGACACGATGGCGGTAGTGGTATCAGAAGATGGAAAAAGGACCGAGCTGAAGTTAATGCAAATATGTCCCGTTCGCAGTGCCAGGCGGATGAAGGCTCGGCTTGCACCCAATAAAGTTCTTGTTACAGGTCAACGAGTCGTTGACAGTTTCTTTCCCGTGGTCAAGGGCGGAACCGCCTGCGTGCCGGGACCGTTCGGCTCAGGCAAAACCGTCATCCAGCACCAGTTAGCCAAGTGGGTCGATGCCGACATCGTTGTCTATGTCGGTTGCGGTGAGCGCGGCAATGAGATGACCGATGTTTTGACCGATTTTCCGAAGCTGAAAGACCCGCGAACCGGCGAACCTCTTATGAAACGCTCGGTGCTGATCGCCAACACCTCCAATATGCCGGTCGCCGCGAGAGAAGCGTCAGTCTATACCGGAATCACCATAGCCGAGTACTTCCGTGATATGGGTTATGTCGTAGCTTTGATGGCCGACAGCACCAGCCGATGGGCTGAAGCGATGCGTGAAATTTCAACCCGACTGGAGGAAATGCCTGCTGAAGAAGGTTATCCTGCATATCTGGCAGCTCGAATTGCAGCGTTTTACGAAAGAGCTGGATATGTGCAATGCTTAGGCAAGCCGCAGCGCGAAGGTGCACTATCGGTTGTCGGTGCGGTAAGCCCCCCTGGGGGTGACCTGTCGGATTCTGTTGTCCAGGCAACGCTGCATGTCGTGAAGGTCTTCTGGTCGCTCAAAGCGGAACTCGCCTATCAGAGACACTTCCCGGCTATTGATTGGTTGACGAGCTATTCGTTCTATCAACAATATCTGAGGGGATGCTTCGAGGACAAAGACCAGGGTCAAGAAATGCACGAACTGACTGCCCAGGCAATGAGCTTGCTGCAGGATGAATCTGAACTTCGTGAGATTGTCCGTTTGGTAGGTGCCGAAGCCCTTTCACCAAAAGAGAGATTAGTGCTGGAGACAGCTCGGTCTATTCGTGAGGACTTTTTACATCAGAACGCCTTTCACAAGGTCGATACGTTTACTTCGATGAACAAGCAGTTTGAAATGTTAAAAACGGTGCTTCACTTTTATAAGCGTGCCCTCGACGCAGTTGATGCCGGTGTCGAAACTGCAGACATCTTCAAGCTGGCTGTGCGTGAGGAAATTGCAAGAGCAAAATATATGCCGGAAAGTGACATGGCTCAAATTGTCAAGATACGGGAAACGATTGATGGGCAGATGAAACAATTGCAAACCGTAGCGGTGGCATGATAAGTCAAGAACCCTCCAATAAATTGTTGGGTTCACAATGTGAAATCAGGAGTTTGAAATGCTTAAAGAGTATCAGACAGTAGCTGAAATTGCAGGACCGTTGATGCTGGTCAAGATGGTTGATGAGGCAAAATATGCCCACATTGTACAGATTGAGCTTGGTGACGGCTCGTTACGCAACGGCCAGATCCTGCAGGTGGAAAAAGACACGGCTCTCGTACAGGTCTTCGAAGGGACCGACGGCATCGATGTCGAGGACAGCACAGTTCGTTTTTTAGGCAGGCCCCTTGAATTAGGTGTCTCACCGGACATATTGGGCAGAGTGTTCAGCGGCTTAGGTGAGCCGAAAGACGACGGTCCAGCTTTAATACCTGATAAGCTGATGAATATAAACGGCAGCCCAATCAATCCATATGCTCGTGACTATCCGAACGAATTTATCCAGACGGGCATATCAACGATTGACGGCCTGAATCCCCTTGTACGCGGGCAGAAACTGCCGATATTTTCCGGTTCGGGCCTGCCGCACGATAATGTTACTGCTCAACTGGCGCGCCAGGCTACGGTTCTTGGCCAGGCTGAAGAATTCGCGGTTGTTTTTGCCGCTATGGGAATCACCTTCGAGGCTGCGCAATTCTTCATCAACGACCTCCAGGTAACCGGCGCCATTGAGCGGGCGGTTATGTTTGTTAATCTTGCGAATGACCCTGCTATTGAGCGCATAGCAACGCCGAGATTTGCACTGACTGCTGCCGAATATCTGGCGTTTGATCTCGATAAGCATGTGCTGGTAATCTTAAATGACATGACAAACTACTGCGAGGCCCTGCGGGAAATCAGTGCCGCCAGAAAAGAAGTGCCGGGCCGCCGCGGTTATCCGGGTTATCTCTACACAGATTTGGCAACTGTTTACGAAAGGTCCGGACGAATCAAGGGCAAAAAGGGTTCTATCACGATGGTACCGGTGTTGACTATGCCGGAGGATGACAAGACCCATCCGGTGCCGGACCTTACGGGCTATATCACCGAGGGACAAATTATCCTGTCACGGCCTCTACAGAGAAAGGGCGTCTCGCCACCTGTCGATGTTTTGCCGAGTTTGTCACGACTGAAAGATAAAGGTATCGGCAAAGGCAAAACCCGTGAGGACCACGCTGACCTTTACAATCAGCTCTATGCTGCGTACGCACGCGGCAAAGAAATGCAGGAATTGGCAACAATTATGGGCGAAGCCGCCCTGTCGGATGAAGATAAGAAATATATGACTTTTGCCAACGAGTTCGAGAAAAGGTATGTCTCGCAGGATTATTATGAAAATCGCACAATCGAAACGACCCTCGATCTTGGCTGGGAACTCTTGAGCATGTTCGAAAACGTCGAGCTAAAGCGCATCGATATTAAACTGATAGAAAAGTACATGCCGAAGTTTAGAAAAAAAGAAGCTGCTGAGGAGAAAGAAAAGCCAGTTGAGGAACCTGAAAAAGAAACCGCCGCAACAGAAAAAGGAGCCGAATAAGTGCTTGCGAATGTAAATGCTACACGAATGGAGCTGTTACGTCTGCGAAGGCGTGTGTCACTTGCCAGCCGGGGCCATCGCCTTTTAAGTGAGAAGCGAGATGAGATATCACGCCAGCTAATCAAGATAGCGAGGGAGATTCGGCCTTTGCGTGAGAAGGTCGAAAAAGAGCTTTTGGAGACCTGCCGTCGGTTTATGTTGGCTCGGGCAACGATGGAGCCGGAAGATGTGAAGGCTGCCCTTGAGGTTCCGACAAAGAAGTTTAGTTTAACCGTTGAGTTAGCCCGTGTAATGAATGTGAAAGTTCCGCGTTTGGTTAAGGAGATTTCCGGCGAGATTATTTGCTATGGCTATGCGACGACGTCCGGCGAGATGGACGTCGCCTTGATGGCTCTTGAGCGCGCTTTTGATTATTTAATCCAGCTCGCCGAAAAAGAGAAGCAGGCTCGGCTCCTCGCTACGGAATTGAATATGACCCGCCGAAGGGTCAATGTCCTGGAGCACGTGGTGATTCCGGAATTACATGAAACGATTAAGTTCATCTTTGACAAGTTAGCCGAAGCCGAGCGTGACAACATCTCACGCCTAATGAAAATCACCGACATCATCAGAGCGTAATTTATATCCACAGTCTTTTGACGCAGTTTCTTTTACCCTTTTTGGGTCACTGGCGATCACGCTGCTATTCAATGTGGAACATAATTTTGCCTTTATTATACGCTGTCACATCACCATCACGTGAGATCTTAATTGCGTAACCAAAATAAGACGCCGACAGAGCAGCAGCGCTTCTTGTTCCTTCAACCGATCGCCCTTTTACCAATGGATGGGGGCGGATATGAGTCCCGGAAGCTAGTATCGCCCCAGTTTTCGAGAGTATAACAGCACCGTCAATAATGGACATGTTCTTAATGATTTCGGTCGGAGCATTTTCGATATTGAGCATCCCTTTTAGCGTTGAGTCCACCATGTCCTTCCTGTTTTCGATTAGGCCTTCAGGAATCTTAGAATTATCGACAATTACAAAGAGTGCTCCTTTCCTGCGTGCGGATAAGTCTTCAATCAACCACAAGAGTTTCTTCGCACATTTTGAATCTGATGAATAAATCCTAAAACTGTCAAAAAAGGAACTTAAGGGCACGGTAGACCATAAACCATTTTTGTATCGCAACTTTAAGAGTCCACGACAAATCAGTTCAATTTCTCGGTTTTGCGTCGTCAAGATCGCCCAATCTCGGCCCCGTAATACTCTGTATATCCACTGAGGCTGTGGAATGTATTCCTTTTCCTCTATTTCGCCATCAAAATCGTCTCTTCGAGTTGCAACTGCATATATTTTCCGTTGTCTACTAATGACGAACAGGCTATTTTTCCCATCAACAAGTATCAATCCTCTTTTAGTTCGAAGAAAAGAGTTCTTGAATGAAAGTTTCTTAATAGGAGTTATAGTGATACCAATCTTTTCAGCATTCTGTTTTATATAATAGAAGTTTCGTGTCAGAATCACTCCAGTTGAAACAGGCTCTCCTTCATAGTCACGAAGGATTATACGTTGGAAATCAGACAGAAGCCCCAGTGATAAATCAATACTGTAATTATTAACCCTAAGCTGATGTGCTATCATAGACGGTTGGAAAGATTGAGCTAATATAGGAACAAGCCTTTCGAAATCTCTTGCTCGCTTGAACCTAGTAAAATAACTCGTTAGTAGTGACGACACGCTTCCCGCAAACTTTCTCTCCATTTTAACAAAAGGCAAGTTACGCCGGCTTATTCTTATAAGTGCGGGCACCATGTGTTCATCAACATCTCCGATGGTTGCATACATAACACATCCACCATTTAACAGAATTACATTTTGCTTTAGTTGCTTATGATTAATACCAACTCTAACCAAGAATGATTTTGTAATGCGGATTAATGAAACTCTCGCATTGAAGAAGGTAGCTATTTTGTCGCAAAAAACATTGAAACCTTGGACTCTCGCGCTGATAGGTATTAACGACTTAAATTTTGTTTCTTTCACGGCCACTTTAACCCTATAAGCTAACTCAGAAAACTATCACCGGCCACCTATTTTTGCAGACCGAATCGACTTTTTCAACAGGCCTCACAGCCAAGCAGCAAGACGTCGGTCTGTTATGGTGACGTGGATTCAACTTTAACCGCAATGAGCTCTGATTCACTAAAGTCTACAATAACGTCCTCCGCACCAAGGCCTTTAGCCAAGGCCTCTAAAGTCTGCTTAGCTGAGTTCTGAACTTCAGACTCCATCCTTTGAGCAAAGGTCTTTGCCATTTGGCCGGCCTGCTGCCAAGCTTCCTCCTTAAGACGATTTTTGTCACTCTCATCAAATCCGGTACCGAAAGCTCTGTTTAGTAAATCGGGTAATAACCACGGTAGTAGTTTTACATTCTGTTCGTCATAAAAACTAATGTCCCTAATGTAAATATCATAGAAACATTTTGGCATTTTCAGCCGATAATTCCTGCCTCCTTCGGATTGGATCGTAAAATCTGAGCTTCTCAAATTATATCTGAAATCAATATCAAATTCGAAAATCATGGCCATTTTCTTTGTAGATGCCAGCCAATTAAGATACTTCTTACCCCATTCCCCAAACCAATGTTCGGCAGCAGTGACGATTTCCTTAGTAACAATCTTGAAGACTACCAATTCACCAACAGAACGGAGGTTTTCAATCGAACAATATATACGCAGTTTTGTCGTTTGTCGGCTTTCTTTCTTTTTTCTCCGAAACCAAGCAAAAAGCAGAACAACGGCTACGGCAAATCCCAATATCGCCCCAATCAATATTCTTTGCATTTATCAATACCTCTACATATAACACAATTAGTTATTAGCATTCGTTTAATTTGAACCCATCAAGTATTCAACTTCTACCGACGTATACTACAAATCAAAGGAAAATTATAACCAACACCTGATATCTCATAGCTTTTTTTTCAAACCATACACTACCCCAACTTTTCTATTCCATCAAGAGGATACATTCCTCTGCTCTTTTCGTATTCTAATGATTTCTCTTAAAACAATGCTGGCTGTTCCAACTACAAACATTCCAAAAACAATGAGCATCGGCCCAAACCACACAACGGTCCCAGCCCCGATTGCACAGCCAGCTAAAGACCATTTGAAAATATTGATGAATTTGCTTTTTTCTCCACTCCCTGGAAAAAGCTCAGAAATCGCGATCCCTGTCGCAAAGCCTAACGCTGTCACAATAGGCCCAGCTAACCAGAGTATGGCTTTCAAAAGTATGCTGTCGAGCCCTGATCTGAATTCTGCAATGAAAACCGCCATCCAGCCGGTGTAAAAGATGCCTGCAAAAACAACCGAAATAATTACTCTAACTAATAATCCACCTATCGGCCTAATATTCATAACACACTTTCCCGACGCGATCCTTTGTAACACGCAATTTTACTTCTTTTAGACATCGGCACAATACTTATTTATATAGGCAAGTCCGTCTTCGTAAAAGTATGGACGACTTTTAGTAGATGCTTGCATCAAGTAAAAAACTGAGGACACAAAGCCAGACAAAAACTTTGTGTCCTCAGTCTGTGACAAAAACTCGCTAATACGCGTAATCAGGGGCTCTTATGCAATCCGTGGTTCATTTTGTGAACCTCTATTGTTTAGGGCATATCTCTTTCACTTTCTTTTTTGAGCGGTGTGGTCCAAAAATACACTGTGTGTTGGGAGCCGTCTTTACTAGTAACGGTGACAACCTCATCAGGTTTGACTCCCCTCATATCGAAATCGTGTGAGACAATCCTCGAGCCAGGCTTGAGCTTTTCCAGTTGTGGTATGAGCTTTACATTCAGACTCGGAAGCAAATAAAGAGTGATTACATTCGCCTCGCTGAGGTCGAGGGTGAAGATGTCCTTCTGCTCAATTTTAACCAAGTGTCCCACCTGGTTCTTCTCGACGTTTTCCAGTGACTCTTTGATCCGCTGCGGGTCAATGTCGTAGCCTACTGCCTTACAACCATACTTCAAAGCTGCTGTTACTACGATTCGGCCGTCCCCGCAGCCCAGGTCATAAACCAAATCGTCCTTTGTGACTTTTGCCATCTCCAGCATTTTGTCCACTACCTCTTGTGGTGTGGGGACAAAGATAACGTCTGGTGTACGGGTTGTTTGTTCGACTGCCTCGTTTACATCCTCATTGAGGAAAGAAGTCTTAACTTTATTCACATCGAAAACAGGAGCTTCAACCACCGTGTAACCGCTGTTTTCGCCGCTCGGTAGTTCAGCAGAAACAGAACCTGACTGGCGCTCGTCACAACCTGCGAAAAATACTGAATAGATAAGCATCAAACTGACTACCAAACTGAGTACTTTTTTCATTGTTGGACCTCCAAAAAATCCTTAGCATTTTCGGCATACTTGAAAAATTGGGACAGCTATAACTTACCCATCTGCTGCTTTGGTTTAAAGGCGGAATACTACCCAAAAGTGTATTTAACATCAAGACAAATTTGTGGCTTTAGGTTTGTTTTGTTTAAGTAATGTTATAGTTTGAAATGTCGTGTTTTTAATATATTTATCGGAACATTAGCTTTTTATAGTAAAATTCCATTAAAAGCAGCCAGCTAAAATGTGCGGGTGTTGTCTATCGGTCGGGTGATAAAATAAATTCTTTACTATTCTTGCTTGGGCAGCTTATATTTTGAGATTTATTCTTGACGGTTGAATATGAATAGGCTTTATTTATGGTGCAGCCGAAGAGTGGAGAAATTGCGGTGCGCGGTTCGCGGCGCTGTCTCGGTAATTAGTCGGCTGTAATAGTTTATGAATAAAATTCTTGTATATTTTATGGAATGGTATCTTAATTTTGGAAAGGATTGAACGATGCTGACTATGAAACTGTCGGGGATTATTCTTATATGTGTCTGTTTTGTGCTGGTCGCTGGCTGCAACTCGGAACTGGAGGACTTGAAAAGCCGAAATGCAATTCAGCAAAAGGAGATAGATACAATACGGGCCGAGCTGTCGGCTAAAAAAATTGAGCTTGACAAGCTGAACAGAGAGCTTGCCGATGCCAAAGAAAAAGGCGGTATTGATATAGAGACGCTGGAGCAGAAAATAGCTGCGCTTAAAGAAGACCTCGCAAAAAAACAAGAGATGATCGATTCAATGCAGAAAAGGTTAATTTACAGTGGTGCGCAACTGCCGGTAGAGCTTAGCACCAAGCTGGAAGACTTTGCCAGGCAGTATGATCTTGTTACGTACGATGCCAACCGGGGAATAGTGAAGTTCAAGAGCGATTTGCTTTTTGAGGTGGGAAGTGACAAGGTGATGGCGGAAGCGGTCAAGGCTATTAAATCACTTTGTGAAATTTTGAATTCCGAAGAGGCAAAAAAATTCGATATCATAATTGCGGGTCACACTGATGATATCCCGATTGAGAAGCCTGCAACAAAGGCGAAACATCCAAACAACTGGTACCTATCGGTTCATAGAGCGGTATCCGTACTGAACGTAATGGCGGAGAATAAAGTTGACCCGAAGCGAATGAGCGCTCGTGGCTTCGGTGAGTATCGACCAATTGCGGACAATCAGCAAGGCAAAAAGGGCAATCCACTCAACAGACGAGTCGAGATTTTTATTGTCCCTGAAGGAATGTAGCATCTTGCGAATAAAAAATAGAGACGAGCGACGAGCTAAAAGTACAAGCATGGCAGAACGAACTCTGGTAATCATCAAGCCGGATGCTATCCAGCGTCATTTAGCGGGCGAGATAATATCACGACTCGAACGAAAAGGCTTAAAATTCGTCGCCGCAAAGTTTACGCAAATCTCTGAGAAGTCGGCCCGCCGACTTTATGCAGTACACAAAGGAAAGCCATTTTACAAAGGTTTAGTAAAATTTATATGTTCGGTGCCTGTACTGGTGATGGTCTGGGAGGCAGATGGTGTCGTAGAGATCGTACGCAAGATGATGGGAGCCACTTCCGGCTACGATGCTCAGCCGGGTACTATCCGGGGCGATTTTAGCTGTTCTGGAAGGTATAATCTTATTCACGGCTCTGACAGCCAAGAATCGGCTGAGCGAGAAATCAAGATATTTTTCCGCTCCGGAGAAATCATCGAATATGAATTAGCCGACTCCAAGTGGCTCTATGACAGAAATGATTAGCTGAAATAACAATCGCCGCTTCAGATTTCGGCGAGCCACAATTGTTGAATGTGACTGTTGTACCCGCAAGAAATACAGAGGATAAAAAGTTCACTTTTAGCTTAATGTATTTACGAAACGGTTTTTTCTTTTTCGACTTTCTTCGCGGAGGGCTTTTTTACTTCCATGATATCTATCGTTGGTTTTAGACACGTTGGCTTTGGGCACTCGCCTGTCCAGCAGTAAAGGCAGAGCTTGTCCCTGGGTCTTCCGATGGCCTTAACCATGTCATTCACTGTCTGATATCTGAGCGTTGTAACATCTAAATCTTTCGCAATCCATTCCACCATTTGTTTGTATTTCTCGGAATTGTGGTCTATGTATTCTGACACATCCTCCGCGTCACAGCCTTCCAATTCTTTAATAGCTTTACGGGCAGCAAGCTCATGGCTTGAGCGCGTGGAGAGATTGAACCTGCATGGAAACATCAAAGGCGGACAGGCTGGCCTTATGTGTATCTCTTTGGCACCGCAATCCCAGAGTTTCTTTATTGTGAAGTTTTTCAGTTGTGTTCCCCGCACAATAGAATCCTCACATACAACAATGCTGTTACCTTCGATTACTTCTTTGATTGCGATGAGCTTCATCTTCGCGATGTGGTCGCGTATCTGCTGAGAAGGTGGAGTATAACTTCTACCGTATCCGGGGGTGTATTTAACAAGAGGACGCCTGAAGGGCTTGCTGGACTCCATCGCATAGCCTAAACCATGAGCAACTCCGGAATCAGGTACTCCTGTAACCAGGTCAACATCTATATCTTTATCGTGCTTTGCAAGGTAGCGGCCGCATCTTTCCCTGACAATTTCCACATTGATTCCATCGTAGCTTGACGCAGGAAAGCCTGTATAAATCCAGAGAAATGCACAGATTTGGCTGATATTTTCTTCTGCCGGTCTTTTTTTCCGCACCATACCCTCCTCGTTTATCAGGATTATTTCGCCCGGCTCGATGTATTTTATAATCTCGAAGTCGTTATTTGGAAAAGCACTGGTCTCACTTGTGACCGCCCAGGCGTCTTTACGTTTGCCGATAGCAAGCGGAGTGTATCCGAACCTGTCTCTTGCCGCGTAAACTCCGTCTTTGTTGAGTAATAAGAGCGAGCAAGAACCCTCGATGACGTCAAACATTTTCTCTATGCCGTTTACCAGGTCGTTTCCTTGGCTGATTAGCTTTGCTATCAACTCCGTAGCGTTGACAGTTTTTCTGCTTACCTCGCTGAAAGAAATTCCTTTCTCCAGCAGTTTCTCTACAAGCTCTTCGGTGTTTTCAATTCTCCCGTTGGTGGCAATGCAGAACGGTCCGAATTTTGACCGCAGATAGATAGGCTGTTCCTCAGAGGCGCTAATGACACCAATGCCCTTGTTGCCTTTCATGCCTTTATAATCGTCGTAAAATTTCGACTTGAACTGGCTCTGACTTACATCCCGTATATGCCGGTCGAAGTCTTCGCCGAGTACAGCCAATCCGCCGTATTCTGTTCCGAGGTGCGAATGATAATCTGTGCCATAGAAAAGAGGTTCTACGCAATCTCCTTTTGAGACGACACCAAAAATACCGCTCATATCTCGACTCCTTTATGAGACCTCCTTAGGAGATCAGATTGAAACTTGACAACACCACTGGGGGTTCGATGTGCTGTATATTATCAGACATGTCCTAAGTGTGCAAGTGGGTTCCCGCGAAGCGGGGTCTCTGTTGCATGTTTGCGGGCGACTGTATAATATATTGAGCGGTTACTATCGTATTATCCCTGTAAAAAATCGGCGATGTTTGCCCATCCTGTTAGCTAAAGGTTAAATCATCTGAATGCCGATATTAATTATAGAAACTTACAATGCATTGTGAATAATCAACCACCATTCGTGACCTGGGTCGGTTTCTGAATGACGCGATTGAGCTTTTGATTCGATTGAAATTACCTGACTTCGAGCTTGTCTGCTGCGACGAACTCCGAGAAATTAAGGTGGATTCATAGAAGCCAATGAGCAAGGATATGCTTTCTGCGCAGAAACAATCTGTTAGCGAAAAAATATTGGTACTTCCTCTTGGGCAGAGCGTAAAAGATTTTCTCGATTATTTAGTTGTTGAGGGTGGACTTTCCAGCAATACGGTTTTGGCATACGGCCGCGATTTGAAAAGCTTCCTACAATATTGTAAATCGTGTAATATCCAAAACTTGCGGCAGATAAATCCCATCCTTATTCGAAGTTATCTGCGTATTCTCACTCAGAACCAGATGAGCGAGAGCTCGATGAAGCGTTGTCTTGTTGCGATAAGGATGCTGCTGCGATTTGCAAAGCTTATGAACCTTGTCGAAGACGACATGGGTTGTACTATTGAAAGTCCGAAGATATGGCAAAAGCTGCCGATAACCTGTAATAAGCAGCAGGTTATCGATCTTCTAAGTGCTCCGGATCCTCGTGAATCTTTTTACCTGCGTGATAAAGCAATGCTTGAGTTGCTTTATGCCACTGGAGTCCGAGCAGGTGAGTTAGCAGGTTTGAAAACGTCGGACTTAAATCTTGATATTGGCTACCTTCGTTGTATGGGTAAGGGCAACAAGGAACGGGTAATACCACTGGGCAAGGTTGCTATCGCAGCGATAATTGAGTATTTGACGATGCCCGGCGGCCGACCGAAGTTAGCTAAACCTGAAAGTGCAGATTTTCTGCTGCTTTCTCGAACAGGCCGGCCTATGAGTCGTATTGAAATCTGGAGATTAGTTAAAAAATACGCAATCCGTGCAGGTATGCCGCGAAATCTGACTGTACATACATTAAGGCATTGTTTCGCAACGCATCTATTGGCTGGCGGAGCTGACCTGCGCAGTGTCCAGGAAATGCTCGGACATGTGGATATAGCCACTACTCAGATTTATACGCACGTTGACCAGGAAAGATTGCGAAGGATTCATAAGAAATTTCATCCGAGACAATAATGGGAATTGTATTAATAAAGCAGGATAAAAACAGCCTGTAGCAGGTTGACTTGAGTGGGATTTCACGTTTATTATATTGTTTTGTTGTTCCGGCTTTGTATGCAGAGTCTTGTTTGAGGTCATCCGAATGGGCGCAAAACAGTTATTTCTGGTAATACTGCTGATGGCAGTGACATTTCAGCAGACCGGTTTTGGGCAGAACAACCCGGCATTACCGGGGGATAAAATATCTTCTGAGGTTAAGTCTGACGAGCAATTGGACATCAATAGAGAATCCCTTTTAAAAAGCCCAAGCGAGGAAATGCGCATAAAAGCCGCAGCCGTGATGCTGTTCTATGAAAACCCGCTGGCCAGAAAAATACTTATCGACGCAATAAAGCAGGGGGAAAATGCAGCAGCACGAGCGGCTGTGTGCAAAGCATTGAGCCAAACGCGAGCAGAACAGAAACCCGTGAATAATAAGGGAGATTTTATCCAACCATTGCTTGAAGTATTGACTACTGATGATACTGCAGGGGCAAGATTAGCTGCTGAAGCGACCTTGATTTTTAAGTATGAGCAGATAAAGGAACCTCTTGAAAAGATAGCGACAGACACTTCGTTGCCGGTCAGAGCGAGATTGAATGCAATATATGCTTTGAGACTTCATCCCGATATGGCGGCGGTATTGAAGCTTATAGAGATGCTTGGAGACCCTGAAAGTCAGGTCTCTGCTGCGGTGGGAAATGCCCTGTCTTCTCTGGGCATACCGATAGGAGATAGCGCCGAGACTCGCAAAGAAATTATAAATGAGCTTAAGCGCCAAGGGCCAGAGGCCTTTTTGCGGGATAGACTTCTTCGCAGGGAAACAGAAATACGCAGACTGGAAACTGAATTGAATTCGTGGCGGGAACGATACCGCACGGCTCTGGATAAGATATACTTAGCTTTGAGCGATGATGCGGTCAGGAGCCAGTTTCTGGTTGAGAATTTGCGTGACCAGGAAACAATAATCAGATTGTGGGCTCTGGAAAAGGTGCGCCAGGACAGGGTGGGAACCCGACCAAACCCAAAGCTGCCGGCTGAAGTCGGGCCTATCCTGGCGAATCTAATATCGGACCAGAACAGAGACGTTCGGCTGAAAACAGCTCAACTGCTTTCTTTGATGGGTGGGGTGATTCCGGCTCAGACTTTGCTGGCTCGGCTCGAAGTAGAGAAGGATGATGTGGTCAAAATGGAATCGTTCGCAGCACTCGGATATGCCTTTCCGCCTAATCCAAGCACAAAAATTCCTGAGGATATAAGAAAGCAAGCCTTTGATTGGGCGGTTAAATATCTCGGCGAGAATGATCCGAAAAAGGCGCAAAAGGGTGCAGAAGTTATGAAAAAACTGCTTGAACAGAACGGTTTAGCTTCCGCCGAGGTCGAAAAATATCTTAGCTTGTTGGCGGAAAAATTTGATCAGCAGGATAAAGAAACCAACGGCTCCCTGCGTGGCGAGCTGCTTAGCATAATGGCGGGGCTCTGTGCCCCCCAGAGCGCTCAAAATGTGCCGGCGAGAAAGTCATTCAGACTTTTATTTGAAAAGTCTATAAATGACAGAATGGATTTAGTTCGAGAGGCGGCGACAGATGGACTTATCTATATTGATAAAGCGGGTGCCCTTAAGATATTGAGAAAAGATTTCGTCAATGACCCCAGTGCAATTGTAAGGAGGAAGCTGATAGACCTTGCCGGCGATGTCGGTGCCAAGGAAGACCTGGTGTGGCTGGTGGGAAAAATAGGTTCAAGCCCAGAAGGCAAGCTGGCCTGGCAGGCAATGCTCAAAATATTCAATGGCTCTGATGCAAGTGTTCTGAACGAGTGGATAGACAAATTTTTCTCAAAAGAAAGTCAAATTAGACTGTCTGATGAGCAGAAAATCGCTTTTCTTGAGATGGCAGAACGAAAGATTGGTGAAAGTAAGCCAAAAGTTCTTAAAAATATAAGGGAGATGTTGGCAGAGCTTTATATTGGAATGGGTCAATTTGAACGAGCGGCAGACTACCTGGGCAGGTTAAATGAAGCCGCGCAAACCCAAACCCAAGAGGAAAAAGAGGTAATTTTGTCCAAGTTAGTAAATGTGTATTTACGGTGGTCAAAGGTAGAGCTGGCAGTTAATCTGGTGGCAAATTGCTTGCTGCAAACAGACTTGGGCGCCAAAAACATGGTGGTGCGCTCAATTGACGAATATCTGAACGCTCCAAAAGGTGGTGTTGATCCTAACACTGTGCTGGAAGCGCTGAGTACGATTAAGTTAGATACTCTTAAGGCAAGACCTGAATGGCGTAAGCAAATGAAGGGCTGGACTGATCGTTTTTGCCTTAGTAAGGCTGCATATAATGAGAAGCCAAGAGATGGTGGTGATTAATCCAGACTTTTATATGAAGTAGCTGAGGATTTATACGATGTTTTGCTATTAAAGGAGATTTGGTTGATTTTTTGCAGAAAAAATGGTACCTAAAAAATTTTTTAGTTTTTTTTATATTTTTTATATTTTTTATATTTGCAGTTCCTAGGTCATTTCTTGTATTATACTCTGTTTATACTAAATCAGGTCAGCATGTGGGATTTTTTCCTTCATGATTGAAGTTTATTGAGGAAAAAACCAGAGCAAGATTGGCTGTTTGTTGCTTTGAAGAGAAGCGGTTTCATTTGTGGTTATTGGATTCACCACCACAGTACTCGAGGGCGAATTGGGTCTTGCTGCTGTAGCTCAGTGGGTAGAGCGCGTCCTTGGTAAGGACGAGGTCATGGG
>CAZVUF010000034.1:0-15516 GCA_964629355.1 uncultured Pirellulales bacterium
TCATCCAGAAGATGTGTCTTTTCATTTGGAATCATGTTAGCACCATTGTTATTCATTGGATATTAGCTCCTGCTTGCTTTGCTTGGGCTAAATTGTGTTCTACTTCTTCAAGAAGATCAGCCGCACCCTGATTGGCCGGATTTAGAGCCAAAATATCCAGCAGGATTTTTTGGGACTGCTCAAGTCGGCCATCCTTCATGTAAAGTGCTGCCAGAGAGAACGAAACGGCAGTGTCACCCGGGTGCATGTCCAAATACGTTTCCAGATAATATATAATCTTTTCGAATGAGCCCATCTGGCAGGACGTCTGGAATAAACCTAAAAGAGCAGTTATGTTGTCACTATCAAGTTCAAGGCATTTCATATATAGTTCAAATGCCTGCTGGTAGTTTTGCTGTTGCTGAAAGACCATGGCTAAGCCGGCATACGCTTTGGCACAGTTAGGGTCCAGCCGAAAGGCGACTCGAAAAGCAATCTCAGCGTCATCCAGCAGATTTTTTTGCAGGGCTACGACTCCAAGCCCCACATACGGGCCTGGCTCATCTGGTCCCAGTGACGCCGCTTTTTCATAATAACGCTGAGCCTGGTCGTAGTCGCCGATGGAGCTATAGCAATCACCCAACTCCTGCAAAACCTCATAGTGCTGGGTATAGCTACCCTCTTCAACGCCATCTTCTTTTTCTTTGTCCATATTAATTCTTTTCCTGATTAAATCTTGTGGAGCTATCTTATTACCTTGAGTAATTATTAACCTCAGTACTAACCAAATAGTCAGATTGTCTGCTGAGTATCTGTTCTGCTCTTCTGAGTAAGGCAATGGCAGTTTTAAAGTTTTTTTTCTCTCTATTAACCTTTGCCTCCAGCAGAAGGGTATCCACCGTGGGCCGTTGCTGGTTAATTTCGCTACTTAATTTCGCCGCTTTGGTATGGTCACCAACCTTATAGAAGGCCTTTGCCGCCAATGTCTTCATCCACAGCCCATTGTGGTAATGTTCAGCAATATATTCAAACATCTGAGCGGCTTGTGCCCAGTTTCCGTTCTTCTCCGCTAACTGAGCTTGTTGAAGCAACAAGTCGAACTGGAAAGGCAGTTGATCATCCGTCGGTTTTTTAAACTGGATTCCTGCAGCCTGTAGAGACTGCTGTACCGATAGGTTAGGAAAACTTTTTCGGGCATTGGCCAACTGATCTTTTCTTACGACTATAGCCCACAATTGTTCTGTTGAACCTCGCAGCTCAAAAGCAGCACCGCCATTCTTGCTTTCGCAGGAAGTCATGGGGGCACTATTAATAAGAGCATAAAGGGGGTGTTCTACCCACATTTCCTCGATAGGCAAGCCACTTGGTACTATGGCAACATACTTGCCGTCACATTTGGCCAGAGCCGCATCTATCTGCTGGTCTTTAGAAGACAGTGGATTAACCGGTACAAAGACTACATTTGGCATATCGATCTTGAGTCTGGACAGTTCGGTGGGGGACAGCGGTAAATAAAGTCTGTAGGGATAGAATGTGTTGCTCCAGATTAAGCCGATGGTTTGGCCTGCCTGCTTATTCAACTTATCTACCACAAAAATAATTGACATATCATCAATTTTGGACCAGGGTTTGGCCGGCCTTGTAGTTCGTATTGTCAGAATATTCCTCCTGTACTCGCTCTGGTCTTTCCGCCGCTGAACTGATATTCTATCAGAGTCTCCAATGGGACTGTAAAACTCCCCCGTTATCTCATGGATGTGGTGAAAGTCTGAAAAAAAAACCAGTCGGCGAGTCAAATCCCAGTCAATCATGACATTAAGCTGTTCATTGTATAGTCCGATTTTTTCTATCAGGTCTGCCCGGTGCATCAGGGATACATGAAGCGCGTGATTGAAGTACAACATAAAAAAGCGGTCAAAGTCCCTGCTGATCTCGACAACTTTGCTGAGAACCTCTCTATTGCCATCCGGCCCAATCCTGCAATACGTTTTGTATAAGTCGCTATACGCCACCTCATAGTCTCCGCCGTTCTCCAAAGCATCCAGCAACGTGCTGACGTGGTGAGGATAATACAAATCATCATCGCCAAGATAGCAAATGTACTTGCCCTGTGCCCGTACCAGTGCCTCATTTAATGTAAAAGCAACACCGCGATTTTCCGCTCTATCTATGAAGACGATTCTCGAATCATTGAATGAGCTAACGATATCACTGACCTGCTCTCCGCCGTCTCTGATTACGAAAATCTCGAGATTGTCATAATCCTGACGTACAACACTGGCAAGTGCCACAGGCAGAAATCTGCGTCTGTTGTATGTCGGTATGAGTACGGTGACCAGAGGGCCGGCTTTTTCATTCCTTTTTATTGTTGCGGAACGGTCTCGCATCTTTTTGTTAATGAAAGGTCATCTAATCCGATTATTCTCGATTTAATGAAGTCTCTGTTGGGCACATTCTGTTGTTGAGCACGAGTCTGTGAAGAAACCGGATTACGCTGCGAATCCACTTCAGCTTCCAAGTCTTTGAAAACATCGTTGATTTTGCTTAACTGGTTTCTTAGTGAATAGTTATTTTCGACAAATTTGCGATACCTTTCAGGCTCATACGAATCAGATAGAATCTGCTGGCAAAATTCTTCGGAGATATTGAACAGAAACTCCGATGGGAAAATTTGACCTGCTCCAGGAAAGTTGTGTATAACAGGCTTTAGCCCACAAGCCATACCTTGCAGCACTCCCATACCTTGACTCTCTATCATGCTTGTCGAAACAACATAGTGCTTGTCTGCAAGCCAAGAACTTATGTCCTCCTGCCAGCCATCGAAAAACACTACACCCTCAAGCCCAAGCGTTCCGACCATATGGTGCATGTACTGCTCAAGAACCTGGTCCTGGCAAATGCCGCCAAAAAATAAGCGGTACTCAGGGTCGATATAATGCAATTTTTGCATGCACTGCAGAAGGAAAGCCGGGTTTTTAACCATCCTCAAATTGCCAAGAAAGGCAATATTTTTACCACGACTGCGCAATCTAAATAGCAGTTTCTCGATGTTGACACCATTGGGAATGGTTCTTATCATGGTCTTGCTCTCTATATCAGGGACCTGACTTACCAGTGTATCTTTAACGAAGCTGTTGCCGACCGTGATCAGAACGTCTATGTTTTCCCAATTGACTTGGCGGGGCCAGGGCAGATAGGCTTCATAGCGGTGAAGCCTGATGACGTTTTTACAAACCTTTGGCAGCTTTGAGCCTATCACCGCCAGGTCAGTGCACCATTCGAACCAGGAGATATCGCTCCAATTCATTAGTTCATACAGCTCTTGCTCTGTCCGCCCCTGGAAAAACCGCACTTGGAAACACTGCCTCGTGGATTCAATAATGTCATCAAGAAAAGTCGTGCCGTCTCCACCACAGAAAAAAGCTATCTTTGCCCTTTGGGAACGAACCACCTCGAGCATCGGTTTGAGTATCTCTTGATTGGGCCAAAGCTGCAGTGAGCGAAGCATAACTTCGATAGCATCAGCTTTGTTACCCTGGTTTAAGAATACGTTTGCAGTTCTGTTGAGCACGTCGGCATTCAATATGCCCATACGCTCCATGCCGTCAAAAAGCTGCATTGCTTCGTTGGCTCTGCCGTCAGCAAGATAGGCTTCTGCTAAATTCCAAATTATTTCCGCACAATCACCTCGCAAGTTCCTTGCTTTTACTAAGTGCTCAATAGCTTCATCCGAGCGTCCCAAACAGTACAGGATTGCCCCCACATCGTTCAGTGCCTGTGCATCCTCAGGCTGTCTCCGAAGGTGTTCTCTGATGCAGGTGAGGGCTTCTTGATATCTACCAGATTCAGCTAATTCCAGTCCTCTCTGGTAACGATCTGGGTTTGTTTCTGCTGTCATATTGTTTTACTCCTGATTCTCAAAACAATAGTCATCCAATGGTTGAAACTCGATAAAATTAGTGCAAATTCTGTGCCGCCACCCAATATCAGTATTTTTTTACCATTTTGTAGGACTAAATCTAAAATATGTATAAATATCAGACATATATGTTGCCTAAATAGCTGTCTTTACGTTCCTGTAGTTTTGTGCTCGGCGGTTATTCTATGAAATCCAACAGCGACATAGACATAAGTTTTCCGGCTACTGATAACGACATTTGATATAAAAGTTCACGACGGGAAAGATCTATAGCTACCTGTGCAATATCAGCATCCTCCAAAAGGCTGATTTCATCCTCCGCGTTATACTTTTGATTGTTAAGGATGTTCTTGAGATTTTCTAACAAGCCGGTTTTTGAGCCCAAAGAGCTTTCAGTTTGAACCAGAAGATTGCTTATCTCTTGCAGGGAATTGTGCAAATTGTTAATAATATCTTGCAATTGAGCTTCGGAAAACCCTTTTTCATTTTTCAGTGCATCCCGAATACCGATAAGCGTATTGAATATATTATAAGTTCCGGGTACGCTTATCATCTCGACTCCGGTGCTGTTTATTTCAGTACTATCCACGTATAACACCTTCCCTGTTTGTAAATCAGTTACAGCCTGATTGGTAGCTCCACCGGCTGGCACAATTACGGAGCTGGCTCCATCATCGATGGAAAGTTCGTAAAAAGTGCCGTTATGAGTAACTGTCAGCCAGATATCACCGGTTACACTGGATGTTCCTGTGCCGGCCTTCGCTCCGGTGTTGCCTATGAAAATCGGAGCTCCACGATCGCTCGAGCGAAAGATGTCATTGCCTACATAGAAGACTGGTGATTTCGATCCTGGAGCCACCTCTATTTCTCGATTTTCAGAACTGCCCTGATAGGTTACACTAACAATTTCTCCATTAACACGCTGTACCACGTATGGTGCCGACCTGGTATTGCTTCCTCCAAACAGATATTGACCGCCATGTTTAGTATTTGCCAATAAAACTACCTGCTCGAGTATATCATCGATTCCTTCAGCAATTATCTGTCGGCCTTGCTCGTCGTATATGCCACTGCTAATTTGCGTCAGGCGTGTTCTTGTGTCGGCAAACTGGGATATCATATTTTCAATGATGCTCGAACTCGTCTCCAGTGTCTGGATCACATCCGACAGATTGTCTATGTAATTTCCCAAAGAGGTATTCTGAGAGTTTAGTCCCAGTACTCGATATGCCGTAGACGGATCATCTGAAGCTCGATTCAGGCGTGAACCAGTAGATGCTTGTTCCTGCAGGCGTGTCATCGCCTCACTGTGCAATTGCAGTGCATAATGGATATGATTGTAAATGTTGCCAAGTGTTCCGCTCATCTTTTATCTCTTATTACATATTGGTACAAGTTCAAAGTATTTCCATAATTGTCGTCACCGACGATTGAATTGTGTTCAAATATTTGGCCATTGCCTGAAACATCTGCTCGAAAATCAACATTTGAGCGGCTTCGTCGTTGATGTTTACACCACTTATGTCACTCTGTCTGTTGGCAAGGTTCTGAAGAATAGCCTCGATATTATCCTGTCGCAGTTGTTTGACGGAAATCTGTTGACCGATATCTGCAATCAGCCGATGATAATACTCTTCAAACGTGTAGCTGTTTAGGCTGCTTGCAGCCTGGTACCTCAAATTTGCCAGCCGCAAAGCATTAATGTTGTCCGTCGTATCAGCACCGATGGCTGTTGCTATGCGCCCAGGCGAATTAATTATAGCCGTATCCACCGTGATATCTGTTGCACTGCTGCCGGAAAAGAAAGTATTGAGTCCAACCGCAGCCAGCACTCCAGAAGTGTCGGTATTGGCAAATGCTTTAATTTGAAAGCTATCATCTTCATTCAAATCACCGGTGCTGAGGGATATTTTGATTCCATTGCCTATATCGAGCTTATCACCTGCTGCGTAACCGGCACCAATGTTAAGTGTGGTAACAACCTCGCTGGCACCATTCTCAACTTTGAGCTTTAAATCACCATTGCCTACTGAGTCTGTTCCTATCACTGTGAATGTAAAGGTTTGATTCTCTGTATCGTTGTAAATTCCCGAAACCGATATTGTGGGTGGCGAAGCTGCAGTCAAATTAATTGTTGTAGGATCAGGCTCAGGCAAAACAGCGGGCAGAAAATCAAATTTATAGTTGGTTTGGGCCTGTATACTTAACTTCGAAGAATTAACCGAAGCATCCAAGCCGGTGATAGCTGAAATAGCCGCGGCTATGGTGCTTAGTGAATCGGTCGATACATCAATGTCAATCTCATGACGTGTTATTTCACCCGTACTGGTATTGGTAACTCTTATGTATATTTTACCGTCATTTACAGGTGGATCGAAATCAGCAAGATTTTCACTGCTCATCATCCAGCCTGTTAGCCCGGTAAATGAACCGTCCGACCCTACCCCCTGAACATGGTATTGGTTAACCAGTTGTATTATAGAACTCGCTAATGTGTCCAGGTCGTCGTGAATATCTGAGATAATTTCATTATACAGAGAAAGTAATCCACCAAGCTGTCCGCCTTGAATGGTGGTATTGTAGACTAGTGTGCCTGCTGCCGAAATGCCTAGAGATAAATCCTCTTGCAGACCCACTTCTAAATCGGTTGCGATGGTACTCGACACAACAGATATGCCACCGATATTGACATCAACTACACCGTACTCTCTGCTGCGAGTTTCTATACGAGCCAGTTCAGCCAGTTCCACTAAGAGCTGGTCTCTTTGATCACGCAAGTTATTGGCCATACCGCCAGTTATTTCAATTCTTTCAATCTCGTCGTTGAGTTCGGCAATCTGGTTTGTCAGTGCGTTAATTCTCTCGATAATATTCTGCGCTTCTAATTGGATTTGATCCTCCAATCTGGTTAGGAGTTCTGCTAATGTTCTGAGTTGATCGGCCAAATTTTGACCGGCTGTTACAACCTGATTTTGCCAAACGATCTCGGATGGATGAGTGCTCAAATCCTGTAATGCGTTGAAAAATTCGTCTATTGTTTTGCTTAAAGTGCTGCCGATAGAAAGCTCTCCGAATGTGTTTTCGATGGTTTGTAGCGTGATAAGCTCCTGTGAAACATGTTTTAATGATGATTGTTCCGAGAGAATCTCCTCCTCTAAAAGGCTGTCTATTAATCTGGCAATGTTGGCGACATCAACGCCGCCGCCAAAAATGGTCGAACCAACCTGTGTTAAGTATTTCGGAGTTAATTGTATCTTTTGACGGTGATAGCCGTCGGTAGCAGCATTGGCGATGTTATTACCGATTATATCAAGTGCCTTCTGCGCCGCCTCAAGACCGCTCAATGCTATAGAATAATTTTGCATTTTGTGACTCCATTTTAGGTTGCTGTTTTGCCGCTGGTTTCAACGGCATCGTACAACCTCAATTAAAGCCTCATATTAACGAAAGTTGTGTCATTTCGCCGTTTGGTTGCACCATCTGATCGGTAGAAAATAGTTCCTTTGTCACCGAGCTCGAAAAGAGCTTTCAAAAGCTGGTTGTTAAATCTTGCACAATCTGACAAAAGCAAGGCTGTGCTTAGATGTTCTTTTCTAAGTTCCTTTATCAGCGTCATTAGTTTTGTCTTTTTGTCTTCCACCTGGACTTTTTGTTCTTCCGGCAGTACATTCTGAAGCATTGACAGAGTTACTTTATTGACGTTACAGCCGAAAGCATCTGCCAAAGCTTGTCGTAAGAGCTGGCGTTTTGATTCTGTGGTAGCATAACTATCCGCCTCAATCCTGATAGTCTGCAGTAGTTGGCTCAAGGCTGTGTCGTCTCGCTTGATAACCAGGCTGCGTAGTTCATTTAACCAGGATAAACTCTCTTGTATATGCTGTATGTCTTTGTCTAAAATGGCCAGCAGTTCATTAACTCTGTTAGAGACTTTTTCTTGGAGAACCGAATCTTCTAATTGGGGGTCTCTAATGGGGTCAACTTTGTCTTGTACCGTAATTATTGTCGCTTTCATACATTCTCATTCAGAGACTCTATCGTAGTATTTTTATGATTGGGGGTTCCCGCTTCGCTGGGGCCCTCGGCTTTGGTTAAAAACTCATATACATCCTTCCACAATCCGAAGCCGCCTTTGTCCGCAATATCTTGGGCCAGATACATCCAGAATATTCCCTTAACCTGTTCTGAAGCTTTATCTTCACCAAAGCCCCAGTCTTCGATGGTGTTTTTCATTTCTTCCAACAGCTTATGGATTAAAACCGACTCAAAGTCTTTGGCAATTTGCTCCTTTTTTTCTTTTGAATACTTATCTATTTTGCCTGGTTCGTGTGTTGCGATTTTCGAACATGATTGACTAATGTCCAAGTCAGACAGCGGTCTTGGCGGTAATACCGGATTAGTTAGTATCAATTCGGTGCTGTCCATAAAATTACTCCTACATTATCACCAGCTTGGCCTGAAGAGCGCCAGCCTTTTTCAAGGCGTTAAATATTGCTATCATGTCTCTTGGTGTTGCTCCTATTGCATTAAGGGCCTTAGCCAGTTCAGAGATAGTGACTGACCTGAAAACAGGAATCAAATATGTGTTTTTCTCTTCAACATCGACCATGGTCTCAGGAATAACTTGTGTGGTGCCGGCATCGGAAAAAGGCGCGGTAGGCTGGGAAACTGCTGCGGTTTCCTTAACCTTTACCACCAAGCTGCCCTGTGAAATTGCCACCGCTGAGATACCGACGTTTTCTCCCACTACGATGGTTCCAGTACGCTCATTGATAACTATTATCGCAGGGGCATCAACCGTCACTTGCGGCTTTGTAATGTTGTCGATAAAGTTGGTTATGCCCACCTGGCTAATCTCATCGGGAACGCTAACCTTGACAGTTCCGGCATCGATCGCCATCGCACTATTTGGGTAGATTTGATTAATAGCTTTGCTGATTTGCTCGGCGGTTGAAAAATCGCTGTTTCTAAGATGAAGGGTGATGAACCTCTGGCCGGCAATATATTCAACATACGTTGCTATTTCTTGCTTTTCCACTATGGCACCGTTTGGTATTCGCCCGACCGTCTGGTGGTTCTTTGTGATGGCTGCCTTGTCTCCTGCTGCCGTCCAGCCTCCGATCGAAATACCACCTTGCGCTACTGCGTAAACTTGGCCATCAAGGCCTTGCAGCGGCGTCGGTAAAAGCATTCCACCTTGGAGGCTCTTGGCATCACCTATAACAGAGACATCAACATCTATGTGTGAGCCTTCACGATCAAAGGGACCCAGCTCTGCTGTAACCATAACCACGGCGATATTACCGCCGGTCAAGTCGGAAGGGCTAAGAATTATACCGGCGTCCCTCAAAATATTGGTTAGCATTTGACGCGATGGAAGTGTGCTGTCACCAGTGCTGGCCAGACCTATGACTAATCCTATGCCGGTAAGTGGATTACCGCGAATCCCCTGAATATCAACGATATCCTTAATTCGCTCACACTGCCCGACTTCAGCCGGAAGCATACAAATTATAAGAGCACAAATTATAAGTTCCTTTTTGCTTTTATTTGCTTTATCTTTTATGTTGTTCATTAATTTCATAAGTCACTACCCTGAAATATGTGACACGTGACCCAAGACACAAGCGACGATTCAAGAATTAAAATGGCCAGATAATATCGAATACTCGTCCCAGCCACCCCGGCTTAGTGTATGTGGCAGAAACGCCGCCGTTTTTGCTCACAATACAAAAGTTTGCCACCTGCTCACTTTTAACGGTATTATCAAACGCAATATCACTGGGTCTGACTACGCCACTTACCTCTATGGTTTGTATGTCACCTCCAATGTTACGGTTACGAGTCCCCATAACAACGAGATTCTGATTCGGCAGAACATCTATAACCACTACGGTGACTCGGTCAACAAAACTACGCTCATCTTTATAATCGGCTTTGCTGCTCAGTTCATTGCTGGTTTCAGCGCCCATGGTAAAACCGGGTATGCTCGGCAGAATATGGTCTATATTCAGGTTTCCGTTAAATGTGCTTGAGCGGTCGGTTTCTTTCTTCAAATCCCTTTTTGCTTTGTTATCGACCTTACTATCTTCGGTAATTTTGATTGTCAAAACGTCACCTATATTACGGGCGATGTCATCGGCGTATAGCTCCTTTATATTCTTATCTCTCTTGGCCCAAATGGAACCAGCCTGCAAATCCGCCATCGGCAGAGCAGACCAGAGCGTGACAAGTAAGATGAGCATCAATATTTTTTTGTTGTTCATTGTTTCTTCCTTAAGAATGGCGTTGCTAAAAAATTGGTTCCACGGTTCCGTTTTCATTTACCTTTGCCAGAATGATACGCTGCGAGTCTATGTTTCGGACTTTTATAAATTCACCGGCAATACCCTGCTGCATAGCTTTTCCCAATGCCGTGATGAGAAGTCCGGGCATTTCGATTCTAATGATAACGGTTTCGTTGCGTTTAATAGAAACTGCCGGTTTGGTAGGGCCTACCATGTCCGGCTGTATCACCGTATTTGCCGGCAGAGTGCGCCTTGCGATAAGCCCGTAAGGCGGACTCCAGTTTGCGGCCTCAGGATAATCCGCTACGATTTTTTCCAACTTGACATTTTCAGGGCTGATGACCTTGCCTGCAGGGATCTCAGCCAGAGTCACGGTGGTGCTACAATTAAATTTTAGGCGGAATGTAACTTCACCGACCCCTATCTCATTACTGTCGGCCAGCACAGAAATCCGAACTTTAGCTTGATTTGCTGCACTGCTTTCGACCATGCGTGGAGAAAATGTCACATCTTTATCCATAGTTGGTAAGAGCAAATCTTTCGGTATCCGTATCGGCTCGGCCTGGCAAAATGAACCGGCAGATGTGCTTTTCTTTAGAAACGAATCAGCAAGTTTAACAAATTCGCTGCTTTTAATAACCTTGTGCTGTTTTTTAATCGTAATTTCTTCTGCACCGATTAATGTTATTTGTGAAGGATGGATGCCGTTGCATGCCAATCTGCTCAGCACAGTGGTGCGGTCCACTACGATTTTCTGTCCAGGCATTGAAAAATGCCCTAACGTAATTTCGCCTGCTTTAGCTACAAGCGATTCCTCTCCCATGATTATGCTGACCCGACTCAGTTTTAACAAATTGTCTTCGATTGTAATCTCTCTTGGCAGATAAATCTTCAGAGCAGAATCCGTCGGTAAACCATCGCCTGCATTATTCGCTAATGCCTGACAAAATGGAAACAATGTCACTATGAGGATGGCTATCATAAAGCTGATTGGTTTAATGTTCATAATCTGCCTCAACGAACCATATTGTTTGCGGTTTGGAGCATGTCATCTCCCACTCTTATTGCACGTGAGTTTATCTCGTATGCACGCTGGGCGGTGATAAGATTAACCAGCTCGGTTACCATCTGAACATTAGACTTTTCCAAAAACCCTGACTGGATAGTTCCGAATCCATTTTCACCGGCTGTGCCGGTTGTGGGTGAACCGCTTGCTTCGGTTTGTGCCAGCAGGTTATCCCCTTCATTGGTTAATCCTGACGGATTAGGAAACCGGACTAACTGAATAGTGCCGACGACCGATGTAGTCCCCGCAGAGTCGGTAACATTGACTCCTCCATCTTTTCCGATATCGATGGTGACAGCATCTGTCGGAACAGTGATAGCCGGCTCTATTGGGTATCCAGTGGTTGTTACCAGTTGTCCATTGGCGTTTATTTGTAGTGCACCATCACGGGTATATTTGATGTCGCCGTTAGGCAGAGTTATCTGCAAAAAGCCCTCACCGGTGATAGCGATATCGAGTTTTCGCCCTGTGTTCTCAAGCTCGCCGGTAGTGAAAACCTTTATTGTAGAAGCAGCACGTGTTCCGTTGCCTACCTCCAAACCGCCAGGGGAATTGATACCGGAAGCTACTTCTGTGCCGGATTCTCTCATCTTGATATAAAGTAAATCTTGGAAGGCAATCTGGCTGCGTTTGAAGCCTGTTGTGTTGATGTTAGCGAGGTTATTTGCGATCACATCCACCATCATCTGCTGTGCCGTCATGCCCGTCGCGGCAGTTGAAAATGCTCTTAGCATAGTGTTTTCTCCTTATTTCAACACTCCGCAATGAATTGCGGGATAAAATATTTTACACTGTGGTTTTACCACAAGTTTAGTTGTTTTTAACCCATTGCTACGCTTATAATACTGCTGGATGTTTCGCCCTGACTTGAAACAAGTTTCATGTTTGTTTCGTAGAGCCGGCATACCATTATCATGTCCACAAGTTCGTCTACCAGCATGACATTGGAGGCTTCTTGATAATTCTGTTTTACGACTATATCTTCCGCTGTAAGCGGTTCTATATCCTTTGTTTCACTTGGGACACAGTAGCAGTTTGCACCAGCAGGAACGAGTTTGTTTTCATTGTCTCCGAAATCGACAATGCTGAATTTGCCTATTGTTGACCCCTTTGCGCTGATGGTTCCGTCGGTTGATATATTTAGTTCCGAAAGCCCTATATTGCTCGGTATTGTGATAGGGCCGCTTTGGCCTGCTACGGTCATTCCGTTTGAATTCACAATTTGGCCGTTTTGGTTTATATGAAGTATCCCATTACGGCTGTAGAGTGGTCCATTGGGGGTCTCTATGACGAAGAAGCCTTTACCGTATAAGGCAACGTCCAGAGGACGACCAGTTTCGACGATATTACCCTGTGAAAAGTCAATTGCTGAGCTCAAGTCAGAACTGCCGGTAGAATTTATTTTTGTACCTGCCTCCTGCGCCTTAAGGGACTTTGCAAATGTGTTGCATATACGTTTGTATCCGGTGGTGCTAACGTTGGCTAAATTGTGCGTAATTATGTCAAATTCACGCATTAATGCGTTAACATTGTTGGTTACCTGGGCAGTAGTCTCTACCATTTTATGCTCCTTGTACCGCAGCATGCTTGAGAGCACCTTTTTCTGTATTCTGCTGGTGGCTATCAAGGCTCGTCGAACTTTGAACCTTGTCCGGTTCGTCTTCTGCTTGTTGGCTTGCGTCTTCTGCTTGTTGGCTTGCGGCTTCTGCTTTAACCGATGCTGAGTTGGTAGCACGAACTAATTTACTAACGTCGGAGTCACTAAGGCCTATAAGTTCAACTACTATAGATAGACCATTTTTTATAGCTTTTTTGCTTTTGACCTCACCGATATTCTGTATTATTTTTGATGTTGTCATCTTGCTGTTTTTTTGTGAGCTGGAATCTCTGTTTTTTTCTTCATCCAGCTTAAATATTATTATCAGTCTTTCACCCAACTCTAAGTTCAGCGGAACGTCTAAACACAAACTAACACCAGCGAGTTCAGTAACAACTGCGGGGACAAATTCAGGAGTCCCCCACGAGCTTATGGAACCACTTATTGACTTTTGCTCTGCCCCGCGAGTCGCTTCAGGGCTTTTGCTGTTTTGCCCGCTGTGGTGGACTTTTACGAACGGGAAGCATGCGACAAACGCTGGTTTATTCACGTTCGTACGCGCAAAACGCCGACGATTCACAAACCGAATGTTATCACTGTGGTTTAGAACTAATACGTTACCGTCACAACATATAACGGAACTGTCGAACTCCCAGACAGATGTGGTTGAATTAAAACGTGCGTTCCAAAGCTCACCAGGCTCGCTTTGTATGGGTGTTTTTAATTCGAGGGTAAGTTCTATATTGTTGTTTTGTATCACCTCGGAATCTAAGCCTGCCGAACGGGGAATTTTGTGTGGTGTTATCTGAAGTATTGTACCTACAGGAATTTGCCTGGTGCTTAGCTTTCTTGATTTTGTTTTTAAGTTGGTTGCACCGTAAGGTAAAAAGCCGAGTTTTTCACGCAGGGAAGCCAGATCGGATATTAATTTTTCATTTTCTTCGGCTTTTTGATGGGCAGACTTCAGCGAGTTCGGTCGAGCTGCGATGCTTTCATCTATAAGTTTTCCGGCTCCACGGAGAAAAGCATCTTCCATACTGAAAATAGCATCTCTTTGTTTGAGTCCGCTTTTTTTTACAACTTGTAGTAAAATCTCGCGTTCGTGCTCGCTTAAACCCAATCTTTTAGCGCTGTCAAAAAATAATTGTTCGTTGATCTTTCGCTCCTCGCTCGTCCGTTTATAGCTAACCCATATAAGCAGCAAAACCAGTATAATTAATGCTGCAACACCGATTAGAGCAAGCAATCGCTGAAATGTTAAAGTAGTTTCAAATTCCTTCAAAGCTTGCCATCGTTGGTGCGGCGTAAGTACCGGGAGAATCACATTAAGCCCTTTTGTGATTAATATTGTTGTTGTCATCTCAAATTCTTTATAGTGATGGGATGGGCAAGTCTCTGTTCATGCCGACCTTCTATCTGATAAGGTTGCTTAGCTCTCGTAAGATATCATTTGCGACTCTGATGGTTCTGGCGTTGGCCTGGTAGCCGTTTTGGGCTTGAATCAAATTAACAAATTCGGTTGCGACATCGGCATTGGACTTTTCCAATGCTCCTCCATGAATAGAGCCGGCGCCGCCAGACATAGCCTCTGTGGCAACTGCTCCACCTGAATTAGCCGAGGGATTGAAATATCCTCCGCCGGCACTTTCAAGACCCGATGGGTTCTGGAATAGAGCTATCTGCATAACAGCGATGTTTTTCTTGATACCGTTGGAAAATGCGCCGATAATAATTCCTGTGTTGTTAACAGAAACAGAGGAAAGTCTTCCAGCTTCGTAGCCGTCCTGTTCTTTTGCTACTGCAGTAGAGTTTCCCTTGAATTGCGTCAGGCCGTCCATGTGGTTTACAGTACCCATCCATAAATCGATAGTTTGAGGATTCACGGTATCATGATCAAAGGTTATTATGAACTGTGAGGTATCCGAGCCGCCTAAGCCGTTGTAGGAGCCGTCGCTTGCATTAAAAGTTATATCTTCAACCCGCCTGTTTGTTGGGGTTATTTCGTAAATATCACCTGTAATTGAGGTCAATATCATGTCCCATGTGTTGGCTGTATCTGTTCTAACAAATGCACCGGTTAAGACATGTTTACCACCCTGAGAGTCGAAAATTGTAATACTGATGTTTTTTACTTCTTCTCCACCTACAGTCAATATTTCAAAATAGCCCGGTATGGTCAGTGTGCCGTCACCGGTGTATGACAATACAATGTCTGATCTGCTGTAACCACCGGCATCATCAGTTATACGGATTTTGCCGTTGACCAAAGACGCCGTAGAATCGGTAAGTACGTTAGTATTCAAATGAGTAATGAAATCTCCGAGTGTTGTAGTGGGATTAACGGTAAAGGTCAGGCCAGTAGTAAAATCTGTACCGTCTGGATGATATCCGGAGATGTTAATAGTTCCTGACTCGGCAGCGCCCAATTGTCCGTCTGCTTCTGAGCCGCCGCTAAACTGATCGAGCTGGTCAATCTCTATAGCAGATGTTGCCACCGTTCCGCTGCCGGTAGTATATGCTACGTTTGAGGAGATTACTTGTGTTTGTGCACCTCCAGGAAAGATTGAATCGGCACTTAAATTTCCGGCCACCTTTATTTGTGTTGTACTATTTGCTGGCATCGCGGCATCATAAGGGATGTGTACATTACTATCACCAGGTGTCTGGAAAC
>CAZVUF010000035.1:0-15362 GCA_964629355.1 uncultured Pirellulales bacterium
CTCTGCTCGGCTTTTCGCTGCGGCGGTCTTCGGTTTGATTAAACTGTTGCTGCGGAAAAGGCGTCACCAAGAGACGCAATCCCTCGAGCTGCTTTGGATTAAGTATGCCGTTGAAAAGTTCATAATAATTATTGATAGTCACAACTTTTCCCTGGGAGACATCGCCGAGGTCGGGACGCGTGGTAAGATAAATAGCCGCTGGAAATTCCGGCAGGAAATGATCCGGAAGGTCAAAATCAAGGTCAAAACGGGTCAGGTCCCGTCCCTCTTGCTTGTTTATCTCATCTATCACAAACTGCGGGAAAACCATACCGCCTTCACGGTGATTTGGATGAGGTAATGGCAGAAAGCCTTTTGGAAACAGGTCCTTTTCATGGATTTCATCCGGCATCATTTCTGCAAGTCTCTGCCAGGTCATCCCATCGGGTAGTTTCACACGAACGCCTTGCTGAATTGCTTTGCCGCGAGACATGGTTACACCTTGAGCGGGCCTATTGGATAAATCATATCTTTCGTTGAGCAGGTCCATATGGCGCTTCATAACCTCGGGCTTGGCAGCTTTCATCTTGACCATAGTTGATTCAAAATCTTCGGTGATAACAACAGGAGAGTAACTGGAAGGTCTTGGGCTGACACCTTTTACATAACTAAAAGCGAGTGCAACAGTTAGGACGCACAGAAGGATAACCGGAGTGCCTATATATTTTCTTGACGTTTTCATTTTTGACTCCTTTCACACGGTATATTTCTTTTTTACATTTTACCTCCCATTCTTAGATTGCATTTTAGGAATAATCTGTCAAGCATATTTTGTATAACAAACAATTTTTTAGGTTCTGACTGATGGATGTTGGATAGGAAGTGTTGAAGTAAGTCTTTGTTTTATAATAGATTAAATCATATTTAATCATTTCGGTCTTGGCGCCGATATTGGGAAAATACCTTATTTAAGGTATTTCCTGGGGAATTCATGTGCAGAATCGTACGATTGAGTAATTAAATAACTATGGGGTTGAGACCTTTTGACATCTGTTTTCAATGCTTCACAAAAGGGGGGCTTTATTGTTGGATTAATGACGGAAGCCGGCGTTTATTAATGCTGCCAGAAGAATGTGTCTTAATCTGTCAACACTGAGGTTATTTAGGTAATCATCGGTAAAATCCAGCTTGAATCGACCTCTGAAATTTTTGATTCGTCTCTTAAGCTCATCTCTGCCTAACACGGCGATTGAGGTTGACGTCTGTTCAAAATATTCTTCCGAAGCCATTGTTCCAGCCCTTGCATAATCGTTATCTAAGTTGGGTTCTTTCTACGCACTATTATTATCGTCTTGCCAGTTTGGTTGCCTTTGAGGGAATTTTTATATTGTGATTTTGGGTGCTAAATTGGCTTATTATGGGCTAAATTTTTTTTGTCTTTATTTAAATAGTCGGATAATGTTTGTTTATGAAAACGGAAAAGCTGCGATTTTCTCTGCCGCCTGAGCTGATTGCACAGCAGCCATCTGCTGTTCGAAGCGAAGCCCGGCTGCTGGTTGTAGATCACCGAAGTAATGAGCTTATTGATAGCAGGTTTGACGAAATTGGTGGATTTCTAAAGCCGGGCGATTGTCTTGTTCTCAATGATACAAAAGTTTTGCCTGCCAGGTTCTTTGCTCGACGTAAAAGTGGTGCTAAGCTTGAGGGTTTGTTTCTGTCTGAGAGCGTACCAGGAACCTGGGAAGTGATGCTAAAAGCAGTTCGTAAAATTAAAACAGGTGAACATATTTATATAAAAGACAAGTCAAAGGCCGATTTTTGCGTAGCAGAAGTGCTCGAAAAAAAACAAGATGGCAAATGTCGGCTAAAGTTAGAAACAACCGGGGACCACGAGGCTGTTTTAGACGAGGTGGGTTTTCCGCCATTGCCGCCGTATATTAAGCGAGGTGATGACACCCAGATCGCAGTAGAGGACAGAGTTCGCTATCAAACGGTATATGCTCGCACACCCGGTGCTATTGCGGCTCCGACAGCCGGGCTGCATTTTACTGACCGGTTGATCGAGCGATTGAAACAAGCCGACATCTGCTTTGCATATTTGACACTGCACATAGGGATGGGAACTTTCAAGCCAATAACGACAGAAAATGTCGAGGAATTTCAAATCCACAAAGAGCAATTTAGCATCAACGAGGAAAACGCCATGATAGTAAATGAAGTGAAAAATAAAGGTGGCAGAATTATCCCTGTCGGCACAACCTCGGTACGGGTTCTTGAAACAATCGCCTGTAATTCGCAAGTTCGGGCGACCAATGGCGCGACGGGACTATTCATAACGCCAGGCTATAAATTTAAAATCACCGACGCGATGATAACAAATTTTCATCTACCTAAATCTACTTTACTCGTATTGGTGGCAGCTTTTGCAGGGCTGGAAAAAATAATTGCCGCTTATAACCATGCCATTGAAAAAGGTTATCATTTCTTTTCTTATGGTGATGCTATGCTGATAATCTGAAACGCTAGGAATGCAAAACTACCAAGTTTTTCACTTTTCCTTAAACGCATTTATTACAAGATTCTTCTTGCCAGCGGAAGTTTACGGATGATGTTGGCGAGGGTAAAACATAACGGTACGGCAATCAGAGCAGCCAACGCAAATTTCAAAAGGGGATACAATCTGATATTTTTCATTGCCAGTGCAAGGAGAACTATAACGGGACTCTGGATAATATACACAGTATAGACACTGGCAGACATTGCTTTTCTCAGCCTTCTCTGCTTATTGAATCTTTTGCGGAACAGGACCAACAGACCAACGATAATCGACGCTCCAGCAAACTGCTCCCATACAGAATATGCAAAGGATTGCCAATGAAAACCCCCGGTATATGAAGATACATCGCCTGTGAGTGCTCCACCTGATATGAACAGAGCGGGAAGCAAGATAACGATAAAAACTATGGCGACGCAAAGCCAAAATTTGCCCATTGCATCTGGAATGTGCAAAAGCCAATTACGCCGGTACACAGCAATTCCAACAATAAACAGACAAATGTACTGTGGGAAAAAGCAAAATTGTAGATTCAAAGGTGCGAAAGTCCAGCCGATGGGAAACCATATCCGCACAACGAAGCTAACTATGCCCAAAGCGATGGCTAACATCGCAACTACCATGTTACCAGGCATCTTGGTGTTGCTTTGCACAGCCGGAGCAGCGGGTTTCACCCATATCCGCCACAGAACATACAAAACGGCAAATATTAACAGGGTCTCAAGAAACCACAGCGAACCTATGTGAAATTGACTGTAGTACCTGGTAAGAAACCTGTGAAAAGGAGCATCGAATTTAAAGACATTGGCTTTAATAAGCGGGTAGGCTAAGAGTGGATTGATGACAAAGTCGTAGCAAAGCAATGGGATACCCAGGCGCAAAAAGCGATCTTTGAGGAATCGCCAGAACCCTTTGCGGTCACAGGAACCGGGAGTGAAGTAACCCGATATCAAGAAAAAGAAACCCATAAAGAAGGACTGGCTTATAGCATTGTGCATTGTAAGCACGGCAAACGAAATTACATCGGGCCGGCCTTCTTTATAATACCATGTACCAACGCCTCCATAGGTGACCGACAAATGCACCATAATTACCAGAGTAATAAGCAGGATTCTAATATTGTCAATATATTGAAGGCGGGTGCTTACTACTTCCTTTTCCTCGGTCATAACAGTCTCATTTTTCAGACAAGCCGTCGGAAATTGCTACCACTTCTGTTTGTACGGTAATGCAATGCTGATAATTTGATAACTATCAGCTCGAAATACATTAGATCGTCAACCATCACCGTGAATTTTCACCCTTTGTAATAAGGTAAAAAACCATTCGCTTTGGACACATAGTACATATAACACATCACGCGTGACGAGAATTGCCGAAGCAGATAATCGAGTTCTCACCAGGGGTGAATACATCAGGATTTCGACTCCATCATTTCGTTGTTGACCTTATCAAGAAGCTCAATCGTGTATTTGAGAAGACTTATGTCTCCACAGTCACCGTGGCCAGGCACGACAATCCTGGCGTCCTTATATCTGGCCAACACCTTTTCAATAGACCTGGGCCATTTCTGCATATCTGCATCAGCCGTGTTTCCAGCGTTCTTCGCATCCAGCGACTTAATCATGCAGCCTCCGAAAAGTATCTTTCGTTTTTGAAAGTAAACAACCGTATTGTCGATCGTGTGGGTTGACCCGGGATAGTACACATCGATGGTTTCGCCTCCTATTTTGAGCGTCAGACCTTCTTTAATCCTGAATGTCTTATTAGGCGGTTTGAAAGTCATCTGTCTGCAGGCTCGGTGGAATTGAGTAGTGTCCAAATCCGTAAAGGTTTTGATGATCTTCTCCTTTTCCTCCGGGCCTCTCTCGCGAATAAGTTTTGCTGTAACATCCGAGCCATAGATGGGTACTGCCTTGCTTAATAAGAATTCGTTGCCGCCGAGGTTATCAGCATGAAAGCCGGTGTTAATCTCAATCAGATTTATGTCTCCGAATTGTTTCTTTGTCCATTCATAGACGAGCTTCGTGGATTCCGGCTCATAAGGTGTGTCACACCATATAAAATCTTTGTCTGAGACCCTTACCAACATTGAATTGCAGGGAACGTGAGTACGCCCGAAGGGAATCTGGTGCACGACCTGATACACACCTTCATCGATTTCGATGATGGTGATGAATTCGTTCAACTTGATGGATGCAGACTCCGCGGCTGGATTATTTGCGACCAGAATCAGGAAAAGACAGAGCACAGTCAATAGCGGAAGTGCTTCTTTTTTCGCCATCTCGTGGTCTCTATGTTTCATAATCAACCTGTAGCTCCACAAATTGAAGAGCAACTTCCGAAGCTGGGAGTTAAATCCACCCCCCGAATGAACCGAAGGGGGCTTTTAAGTCCCGAGCATATATCTATTTAAGATACTTGGTGAACTTATATACACCCAAAGCATTTTACCAACGAAACGGATAAAATAACAGAAAAAGTAGGGGAAAACCTCATTGCTTATATACAAGCAATCGACAAAAAGTTAAAAAAGGTGGGCAATACATATCTTACATGAAAAAATATTTAAAAAAGAAAACTTTTTCTTGCAAATAGGAGTAAATCCTATATAGTATTAGATACGATTTTTATAACAGGATTTGGGATGATTAAAGTTAGCTTGTGTTGAAAGTGAGGAAAAAGATTGGCGTGAAGGAAAGTGAATTGAATAAAAAGATGGATGCTTTTCAAGCGAGGTGTCGCCAGGCGGGTTTGAAGGTAACGCCGCAACGCATGGCGGTCTATAAGATGCTGCTTGAGACAAAAGAGCATCCTTCGGCAGATATGGTTTTTCAAGAGGTAAGAAAGATCTTTCCCAGTATATCGCTTGATACGGTGAACAGGACATTAAATACTTTGAGTGAAATTGGTATTGCATTCATTGTTGAGGGTTCTGGAGATGCCAAAAGGTATGACGGTAATTTAGACAACCATCAGCATTTTAAGTGTATGAAATGCAAAAGAGTTATTGATTTTTACCACAAATCGTTTGATAATATTCAGGTTCCAAAGAGCCTGAGCGGGAAATTTACAATACTGAAGAAGACAATATATTTCGAGGGCATTTGCGATTTATGCAGGAAAAAAATAGGTATATAGATTGGTTTTTAAAACTTGCTACCCGTTTATGGAAAGGAGCTTATAAATGAATCTAAAGGGCACGCAAACCGAAAAGAATTTATTGACTGCATTTGCTGGTGAGTCTCAGGCGAGAAATCGTTATACGTATTTTGCCAGCCAGGCTCGAAAAGAGGGCTACGAGCAGATTGCTGCGATATTTGAGGAAACCGCCAATCAGGAAAAAGAGCACGCCAAACGTGAGTTCAAGTTTCTCGAAGGTGGCGAGGTGGAAATTACGGCAGCATTCCCGGCTGGTGTTATTGGCAATACACTTGAAAACTTAAAAGAGGCAGCGGCAGGGGAGCATTATGAGAATACCGAGATGTATCCAGGCTTCGCTGAGACGGCGGATAAAGAAGGATTTGCTGAAATTGCTGCTGTTTTTAGAAAGATAGCTGTTGCTGAAAAACGTCATGAGCAGAGGTATCTTGCGCTTGTAAAGAATATAAATGAAGGCTTGGTTTTTAAACGCGAACAGTCTGTAAGATGGGTTTGTAGAAATTGTGGCTATGTGCACGAAGGACTTGAGCCGCCGAAGGTTTGCCCTGCCTGTGCCCATCCGCAAAGTTACTTTGAGATTGAAGCGGTGAATTATTAAACTGCCGAGGTTTCTTAGGAGAGGTAAGAGGTAATAAATGCCGGCTCACTCGGACAAAAGACTTTCAGTTGCTACGGCTTGTTTATATGCTATCTTAATCGCAATGCTACTTACGAGTTGCAAGGAGAACGCTATGGAAGAGCAAAAACGAACAGTTACAATGAAAGGCAAACCGTTGACTTTAGTGGGCAACGAAGTAAAGGCAGGTAATCCCGCACCTGATTTTGAAGTGATCACCAATAACTTGTCATCTGTTAAGCTCTCATCTTTTGATGGTAAGGTGCGTATCATCTGCTCTGTGCCGTCACTTGATACATCGGTATGTGATATGGAAACCCGCAGGTTTAACGAGGAAGCCCAGCGTCTCGGTGAGGGTGTTGTGGTGCTGACAATCAGCATGGATTTACCTTTTGCCCAGAAAAGATGGTGCGGTGCTGCGGATGTTAAAAATGTGCAAACGCTTTCGGATTATCGATATGCATCGTTTGGTAACGCCTACGGCGTATTGATAAAAGAGCTGCGTCTGCTTGGGCGAGCGGTATTTATCGTTGACAAAAAGGGCATCATCAGATATGTGCAAATCGTGGATGAGCTGACCAATGAGCCGGACTACGACGATGCACTGGAGGCTGTTGGAAAATTGTTGTAAAGGTAGAGCAGTCTTGGAGGTTTTATGCAATGAGGCAGATAAAACCTGATATATATGCTGTAGGCGCAGTTGACTGGGACAGGCGTCTGTTTGATGAGCTGATACCGCTACCTGATGGGACAAGCTACAACGCATATCTTATTAAGGGAAGTGGAAAAACTGCGCTGCTTGATGCGGTTGACCCGACAAAGACCGAGGTGCTGATAGGTAATCTTGTTTCTCTCGGCCTCGACAGGATAGATTATCTCGTTTCTCACCACGCAGAGCAGGACCACTCAGGTGCGATACAGGATATTCTGGCGTTGTATCCGGATGCAGAGGTTGTGGCAAATCCCAAGTGCAAGGGGATGCTAATTGATTTACTTTGTATTGATGAGGATAAATTCATCACAGTTGATGACAGCCAAACGCTTTCCCTCGGCGATAAAACGCTACAGTTTATTTACATTCCCTGGGTGCATTGGCCGGAGACGTTTGGTACATATTTAAAGGAGGATAAAATCCTTTTCCCATGCGATTTCTTCGGCTCACATCTTGCGACAAGCAGTCTGTTCGTCGAGGATGAGCCGCGTGTTTATGAGGCGGCGAAAAGATACTATGCTGAGATAATGATGCCTTTCAGAACGGTAATTCAGAAGAATCTTGAAAAGATTAAGAATTTGCAAATTGACATGATAGCACCCAGTCACGGTCCTATTTATGATAAACCGAAGTTTATTATCGATGCCTACAAGGACTGGGTCAGCGATAATGTCAAGAACGAAGTAGTGCTGGCGTATGTCTCTATGCACGACAGCACCAGAAAAATGGTAGAACACTTCGTCGAAGCTTTGATTGAAAGAGATATTACTGTCAAGCAGTTTAATCTTACGGTGACGGATATCGGCCAGTTGGCAATGGCGCTTGTGGATGCAGCGACGATTGTGCTGGGTTCACCCACGGTACTGACGGGGGCTCACCCCAGTGCTGCGTATGCGGCGATACTTGCAAATGCTTTGCGGCCCAAGACGAAATTCGCTTCTATCATCGGATCGTACGGCTGGGGCGGCAGAATGGTTGAACAGATAACGAGCCTGATACCGAACTTAAAGGTCGAGCTTCTTGAGCCGGTAGTGGCGAAAGGCTATCCGAAAGACAGCGATTTTACCGCTTTGGATAAACTTGCTGATGCTATTTTGGAAAAACACTGTGAGCTTGGAATTATAAAATAATGAAGGGACATAAACTCCAAAATTTTGAAGGGATAACATTATGGCTAAGAGATTGGAAGTATATAAGTGCTCGATTTGCGGTAATATTGTAGAGGTTCTTCATGGCGGTGACGGCGAGCTCGTTTGCTGCGGACAGCCGATGGAGAATCTGATTGCCAAGACAGCCGATCAGGGCAAGGAAAAACACGTGCCTGTCATCGAAAAGCTCGATGGCGGCATCAAGGTGAAGATAGGAAGTATCCCTCATCCAATGGAAGAAAAACACTACATCGAATGGATTGAGGTTATTGCCGACGGTAAAGCATACAGGCAATTTCTTAATCCCGGCGAAAAACCTGAAACGGTGTTCAATATCACCGCACAGAAAATAACCGCACGGGAACATTGTAACGTTCATGGACTATGGGAGGCTAAATAACTATGATGACAAAAAAGATGGGAAAAGCGCTGAATGACCAGATAAATGCAGAGCTGTACTCGGCTTATATGTACCTTTCAATGTCGGCTTATTTTGAAGCCCAGAATCTGCCGGGTTTTGCGAAGTGGATGAGGATTCAGTGGCAGGAAGAAGTAATGCACGCGTTGAAGATTTACGATTACGTAAACGAACGCGGCGACAGAGTTGTGTTAAAATCTATAGATGAGCCTCCGTCCAAATGGAAATCGCCGTTGGACGCTTTCCAGGCAACCTATAAGCATGAGCAGGTTGTCACCGGACGTATCGATGACCTTGTAAATATGGCAGCCACGGGGAAAGACCACGCCACAAATGCGTTTTTGCAGTGGTTTGTCACTGAGCAGGTTGAGGAAGAAAAGAGTGCCGACGAAATCGTCCAGAAGCTTAAACGCATATCTGATGCCCCCGGTGGGCTATATATGCTTGACAAGGAGCTTGGTCAGCGACAATCCGGATAACACTTAATCAATTAAAAAATCAAAATGAAAAATGCAAAATAAAGGAAGTTATTGCTGTGAAACGGCAACTCCACAAATTTGATTTTTGAATTTTGATATTTAATTTTTAATCAAGGAGCTTGATAATGGGAGTTACTTTGAATGCAGATGAAATTTTCGAAATAGCCGAGCAAATCGAAAAAAATGGTGCGAAATTTTACCGTGCAGCGGCAAAAAAGTTCTCAATAGTACGTCAGTTGTTTCTTGGTCTCGCAGCTATGGAGGATGAGCACCTAAAGGTTTTTCAAGATATGCGGGCACAGCTTACAAGCAAAGAGCAGCAGCCGGATGTCTTCGACCCGGATGGCCAGGCGCAGATGTATCTTCGGGTAATGGCGGATGGGCACATCTTTGATATAAAAGCCGACCCTGCTGAAAAGCTGTCAGGCATAAAAAATCCTCATGGTGTTTTGAAAATGGCTCTCGGCATTGAGAGAGACTCCATTGCATATTATATGGGCTTGAAAGAGTACGTCCCGACAAGAGCCGGTAAAGACAAGGTCGAAGATATTATCAAAGAAGAGATGAAGCATATCATCGTTTTGAGCGAGAAAATGGCTGATTTGAAAAGCTAAACAGAAGGAGCTGAATAATGAAGAAATATAGATGTATTATGTGCAGCTATATTTACGACCCTGCAGTAGGCGACCCCGACAATGGCGTAGAAGCCGGCACCGCTTTTGAAGATTTACCTGATGATTGGGTCTGTCCGGACTGTGGAGCCGACAAGGAGCAATTCGAGCCGGTTGAAGATTGAATCTACCGGAATATGGTTAATATGCAGAAAATTCAGCCTTCTGTAGCACAACAAGATATTCTCTGTGCGGAAACACCGGCTCCGCCAGCTGCTATGGTGGTCTTCGGAGCATCCGGCGACCTGACCAGCCGCAAACTGCTGCCGAGTATCTTCCAGATTTTCAGAGAAGGTTTGCTTGATGAAAAGTTCTATCTGCTGGGCTGCGGCCGTACAGAACTTTCTGACGAAGATTTTCGCCAAATCGCCAAGACCGCGATCCGGGAAAGTATTACTGATATATCCATGGAGGATTTGAATTCTTTTGCTGAAAAGCTATATTATATAAATGGCGATTATGCAGATGCTGCGTTTTACAAACATATCAGAACCAGACTGGGTGAGCTGGAGAAAAAGCACAATGTAGGTGACAACCTGCTTTTCTATTTAGCTATTCCACCATTTCTATATACTACGGTAGTAAGTCATCTTGGCTCAGCAGGATTGGTCTCTCGTGACTTCAAGTTAATCGTGGAAAAGCCTTTCGGCAGAGATTTGAAAAGTGCAGCTGAGTTGAATGATAATATCAGCCAATGCTTTAATGAATCGCAAATTTATAGAATCGACCATTACTTAGGCAAAGAAACCGTTCAGAATATTTTGATGTTTCGGTTCGCGAACTCAATTTTCGAACCTCTCTGGAATCGCAATTATGTCGACCATATTCAAATCACGATCGCTGAAAAGTTGGGCGTCGAGCACCGAGGCAGCTTCTATGACAAGACCGGTGCCCTTCGGGATATTTTTCAGAATCACATGCTTCAGATACTTGCCTTGATAGCAATGGAGCCACCGGCTTCATTTGAAGCCGACCATATTCGTGATGAAAGGGTAAAGCTTTTACGTTCGATCCGACCGTTCAAGCGTGATGAATTAAAAGATGTTTTGGTGCGTGGCCAATATGGTCCCGGTCGAATCAACGGCAAAGAAGTCCCAGGCTATCGGGGCGAGCCCGGCATAGACCCTCAATCCCGAACCGAAACATTTATCGCAGCAAAATTATTTATAGATAATTGGCGTTGGAAAGGTGTTCCTTTCTATCTGCGAACGGGCAAGAGACTATCTAAGAAAGATACTGAGATTATCATCAGCTTTAAGAAGGTCCCGCATTCGATGTTTGTCTCATCCGGCCTTGATGATTTGCCAGCCAACATTCTGGTGTTGCAGATACAGCCGGAGGAAGGGATTTCCCTGAGTTTCCAGGCGAAACGACCTGGTTCGAAGATGTGTATGGGTACATTGAACATGAATTTTTGTTATAAGGATGTTTTCGGTGTTGCTGTACCTGAAGCATATCAAAGGCTGCTTTTGGATTGTATGATTGGTGACCAGACGCTCTTTACACGGTACGACGATGTCGAGGTCGCCTGGAAGCTGTTGTCGCCTGTACTGGAGACCTGGGAGAAAGAGGATCCAACTCCATATATATATCCGGCAGGAAGCGACAGCTTTTCTGAGGCTGATAGGCTCATTGAAGCAGATGGCCGAAAGTGGCGAAAACTCAGTTAGCCGTAATTACTCGTCCCTCATCACTTGTGTATTGTTTGAATAATCCATCTATATCTGCTGTTTGGACGTCGCCAGCGTGAATTACAACACGGTAGCGCAAGGTAAGCATCTCGCCCTTAGCCAGTTTAAAGGGCTGGTTATCTTCGAGCCAATTCATCGGTGTTGGTGAGAAGAACCCGTAGTCGCGAGTAAACCACTTGCTCGGAAACCAGCGATTATGGGGGTGCTGTAAAATAGAGATGCCTTCGGTGACGCCTTTGCGTGTACCGTAATAGTCGCACCACGGCGAAGCAACTCCCCATGTCTCTTTCTCGCCGGTTTTTCCTTCGGCGTTGACCAAGGTGCCGCCGGACTGGACACTCAGCTCCGGCACGACACGGGCGGCGAACAACGAATGATTTGTCTTCTGTATTTGAATGTCTGTAAGCGGTTGTAAGTTAATTTCAAAATCAATGAATCGAAGGTTTTCATTTGGGGCGGTTATAACTATACGGCGTGTATCAAGGATTATTGGTTTGCTTTCGGGCTGCTGCCAGAAACAAACATCAGTAAAGACGACTCGGGAGCCTTTTGTCTCTATTATTTTTTGTCCCTGCGAGATGATTTGACCGTATTTGTTTTCTTCCTGCCAGAAATTACCGCCGTTGACACGGTCACAGCCGAAGAACAGCGAATGATGGTGCGGATATGGCTGTGAAGATTCTGTTGTAATTGACAGACCTGACAGCGGCCCATTGACCGGCCAAAAATAGGGATACTTCTGCGACGGTGCGAACTTGTAGCACGTGAAGAGCTTCCCGGCGACAGTTATTGCAACTTTATTTTTCTCAAGCTTAGCTGATACCTGCTGGAAATCTGTTTGTACATCTCGCCTTGGTGTTGTTGCAATATCGCACCCGAAGACCAGAAGGCAAACAACTGCGAGTCTCATCCAATGATTCATAAATAGTCAGTAATCAATTTACAAATGCCACGGGCTGCGCATGGGTTTGGATAGCATTCGATTAGCCTCTTCATTGTTGATAAATCGCTCAAGTTTCGGATCCCAATTTAACTTTTGGCCCAGTTGCATGGAAATGTCACCTACCAGACACATAGTGCAGGAGCGATGAGCGACTTCAACGGGTGCTATCGTTTCGGCACGTGACCTGATACAGTCTAAGAAATTCCATTTATGGTTGCCGCTCTTGTAAAGATTGATTTCATCGGGTTTTATTGGTGAGCTGAGCAGTGACTTCGGTTCCGCATTGATTCGTCCTCTATTAACATATACCCAGCCTTGAGTTCCTTCAAAGTGAACACCTTCTCTATTTTGCTCATTACCTTCACAGATGACTTTGACACCATTAGGGTACGTGTACTCAACGCGGAACATGCCGTGCACGTCCCAGAGTCCATCCTTCGGATATTCAGTTTTGCCTTCGATTTCCGTTGGACCGGTGTATTCCGTCCCCATGGCCCATTGTGCTGTGTCAAGGTGATGACTGCCCCAGCCGGTTATCATTCCCGCGCCGTAGTCCTGGATACGCAGCCAGCCGGGCCTGTCGTAGCTGTTCTGTGGATGGACGCGTTTTTCCGTATAGGGTGCCCAGGGTGCAGGGCCAAGCCACATATCGTAGTCTAGGTTTTTCGGAACCGGCATAGTCGGCTGTGGTGTGGTAGAGGGGTCTATTCCAAAAGTTATCTTGACTGTCTTCAACTCACCGATGCGTCCATTGCGAACCATCTCGCACGCGAGTCGAAATCGTTGGTCAGAACGTTGTTGACTTCCAATCAAAAAGATATTCCCATATCGGCGAACAGTGTCGGATAAAACCCTTCCCTCTTCGATAGTCAGGCTCAACGGCTTCTGCATAAAGATGTCCTTGCCTGCTCTGGCGGCAACTATTGCTATCGGCACATGCCAGTGGTCGGGTGTGGATATCAGTACCGCATCAATATCATCTCGTGCAATAAGCTCTCTGAAGTCTTGGTACGCTGTACAGCCTTTATAAGTCCCGCTTGAGCTCCGTGATGCGTAGCGATTTTCAACTGTTTGTCGAGCGTTGTTGGCTCTTTTGGAATCCACGTCACATACTGCGACCACTTGAGCTTGTCCGAATCCCAGTATCTCTCTCATATCGCCTGAACCCATACGTCCGACGCCAATACAGCCTACTATGATGCGTTCACTCGGTGGATTAGCACCAAAAACCGAACTCGGCATGATTATCGGCGCTGCGAAAGCGGCACCGATTCCGGTAGCTATAGAACTTTTGAGAAATTCTCGTCGTGTTAATGTGTTTAACTTTTTTGTATGCTTTGCTTTCACCGTGCTCACCTACCTTTCAAATTGACCGTTGACTATTAGCTATTTTTTATTTTTACTATTAGATTGTCAATAAGAAAGGATAATTTTATTATGAAAAACCAAACGAGAAGACAATTTTTGCAGGTAGTAAGTATAGGGGCAGCAGCCTCGATGAGCAGGGCGACTGTTTCTTTGAGTCAAGTTCAAAGTCCTGGCACAGCAACCAAAAAGTCTCTTAAACTGGGTTTGGCTTCGTATACTCTCAGGAATTTCAGTCTGGAGAGGACCTTGGCGGAAACGACCCGCCTGGATTTGAAATATATATCTCTGAAAGATTTTCATCTGCCATTAAAGAGCACGCAGGCTGAATGCGAGAAGGTGGCGGAACTGGTGAAAAAAGCCGGAATAGAACTATACGGCGGTGGGGTAATTTATATGAGAAATGAGTCTGAATTGCACGGGGCTTTCGATTATGCTAAAGCGGCGGGGATGAAGGTCATTATTGGTGTACCTCAGCATGAACTACTGCCGTTGGTCAACAAAAAAGTGCAGGAATATGATATTAAGTTAGCCATTCACAATCATGGGCCAACAGATAAAAATTATCCTACTCCAGCAAGTGCTTATGAGCTAATAAAGGATTTGGACAAGCGCATCGGACTTTGCAATGATATCGGACATACTATGCGGGCGGGGATTGACCCGGCTGAGTCAGTCGAGAGGTTCGCGGACCGGTTATTGGATGTGCACATCAAGGACGTGACAGAAGCAACGAAGAACGGACGGACAGTGGAAATTGGTCGAGGAGTGATCGATATTCCGAAGGTCGTAAACACGCTACTGAAAATTGGGTATCAAGGTGTGGTGGCGTTTGAGTATGAAAAAGACGCAAACGACCCATTTTCAGGATTGGCCGAGTCTGTGGGCTACGTCAGAGGGGTGCTGGCAGCCGTTTCGTGAGCCGTGTCACGGGCTGGCCAGGATATGCTTCCTAAGTGTATCGCCTTTCTTCCGGAGAGAGAAAGTGTCTGAGTTTTTTAAATCGACAAAAGGATTAAACAACCTCTATCAGCTCGATGTCAAAAGTCAGGTCTTCCCCGGCCAAAAGATGGTTAGCATCTATGGTCACAGTCGATTCAGAGACCTCAGTAACAGTGACTGCGACTGATTTACCAGCTACGTTGGTCGCCGTTAATCTTTGGCCGACTTTTGGTTCCAAATCTGCTGGAAATATGCTTCGTTCAACCATGCGCACCAGTTCGGCGTGGTATAGTCCAAACGCTTCTTTTGCCGGGATTTTAATGGTCTTGGATTCGCCTGGCTGCATCCCGATTATAGCTTGTTCAAAGGCCGGGATTATCTTGTTTTCCCCTATAATTAGTTTCAGAGGTGCACGGTTACCGGAGGCGTCAAACACCCTGCCATCATCTAATTTGCCTGTGTAACGGACCTTAACAGTATCGCCGGATTTTGCCTGTGCCATTATATTTCCTTTCGTTTTCAAATTATGCTGAAATAAAAAGCTTATCACAGAGACCTTCGCTGTATTACAAAGGGAGGAAAACATATCTGGGATAAGGGAAATCCATCGGCTATGGCAGGATTCTCTTTCTCTTGAATCTGTACGAGTACTTAGTGTTTATTATTAGTACCGACGTCCTCC